>NZ_JAWOWF010000012.1:0-106613 GCF_033340295.1 Vibrio sp. 1401 | reverse complement strand
GCCTGATATCGACTCACTTCTTCCCTGGAACTTCTCCCACACATAAAAAAGCGCCCGTGTGTTCATGGGGCGCTTACGATTGAAGTCGCGCAAGGTCGCTTCGAGCAATCAGGCGTTGAAGTTAAAGGTGTGATTCTCAATGCAGTTGAGAAAAAAGCATCTAACTCATACGGCTATGGATACGGCTACTATAACTACGCGTACAAAAGCGAATCATAACTTGAATTTAGATCGCTAATTAAACCAAATATGACAAAGCCCTGCTAGAAACAGCAGGGCTTTTTCTATTGCACTCTTAATTGCTTGTACGTAATCAAACTAAGCAAGACAAAGAATATTGGGTCACTCCAACCAAAACCGACAAATACTCCGATAATGCCGGCATAGGTAGTAATCACTGCCCCTAAGCCATTAGTAATCAATAATGCTTTAAACAGCTGTTTCGCAGTATGCCCTGATTCCACATTACGTAACATCAAACTCACCGCTGCGATTCCACCTAAAAAGATCGAAGTATGCTGCGATAAAAACAGCGCGTACTGGTCGTTAATTTGTACTCCATACATCGGCCACATTATGGTTGGTACAAAAAACAACGCAAAAGCGAATACCGTATATACGACACCATGAACGGTTAGAAAAGTGCGGTTGGTCATCATCTCCTTATCCTCTAATAGGCCCTTGATTGAGCGTCGTTAACGGCACATTGATATCGAAAATTTGACCTCGTACTTCGACTACGCCCATTTTTCGTAAGCGTGCGGCATGCATTTCGAGATAAGCTTGCGCCGTGGCTTCATCTTCAAAAAGATAGATACCACCACCGAGTTTGTCTTTTTCGCTTTCCGTCCAGATTTTCCAAATCATGCCCGGCTCTTGGTTAATCGACTTAGCTAAGTCGACCAGAGCATTCGACATCTCGTCACCAAACGGACCATGAAATTCAAAATCAACTTGCAATAATTTCGCCATCTTGAGTCTCCTCTTCTTATTGACTCGTTTTCGATGACAAGATTATTACCTTTATAAAACTGACAGAAAAGTTCATAATTTCGCCATTAACTGTCTAAAAATTGACTCATGAGACTAAAAACGACCTTAGAACAATGGCAAACGCTACAAGCGATTAATCAAGAAGGCAGCATTCAATCCGCAGCTTTACTGCTCAACAAGAGCCATACCACATTGATCTACTCGGTGAGGAAGTTAGAAGACCAACTTGGTATTCAACTTATCGAAGTACGAGGGCGCAAAGCGGGTTTGACAGAGCACGGCAAAACCATACTGCGTCGTGCACAATCCATGCTTGAACAAGCGCGGGAACTAGAAGTCATCAGCGAGCAGTTAAAAAGTGGGGTGGAATCTCAAATCACGGTCGCAGTAGATCATCTTTGTGACCCTTGTTGGCTTTATGCACCACTCAGTCAATTTTTGGAGGACAACAACACAACCTCCGTTCAAGTGGTTGAAACGTCACTGAGCAAAACAACCGAAATGGTCGTAAATGATCTCGCTGACATCGCAATCATCAACTTACCGATAACCAACTACCCTGCCGAAGCATTTGGCGTAACAACCATGCTGCCTGTAATCGCAGCACACCATCCACTCGCTAAAAAGCCGCATGTTTCCATCGACGATTTTGCAACCACCAGCCAAATTGTCATCCGTGACTTAGGTGATTCAGACAAAACGAAAAGAGATGTGGGTTGGTTACGCGCACGTCAGCGTATTACCGTCGATAACTTCGACCACGCTTTTCACGCCGTAGAGCAAGGCGTTGGGTTTTGTCGGCTACCAGCGCACTTAGTCTCAGCCCGAAAGAGCGATAAAATTAAAGTATTGGAGCTCGAACACTCCCATCAATATCAAGTTGCGCTACACCTCACTTTGCCCAAAGGAGCCAAAAGTGGTCCTGCGACTCAAGCGCTTTATCGTATTTTACTCAAAAGTGTAGAAACTCGAGTCTAGCAACAGTGGTATTGAGTTGAATCGCTAGTGTTATCGCCTATTGATTCTCCCTAAACATAGAGAAACGGCCATTTTGTGACGCTACACTCTCACAAAAGGTTGCACGAAGGATAGCGACCACCTACTATCACTCTGCTCATGCCTAAAGCCCCCAACACTCGCGGAAAGAACTCGGTTCACGGCAATATCCTCACCTGCTTGGTTTAGCAGGCACAATCTGTTTTTACCTTCTTTTTAGCTTCTATTTAGGCGAGTGTGGAAGAAATAAGAAAGGTGAAATATGAACTCTACAAATAGCTTCTCGATCAATATCAATCAGCAAAAATCCATTGCTAAAAAAAGGCTCAAAGCTATCCGCCTATACGATGACGCCACGTTGGAGTTAGTTAAGCGATTTCACTCCAAACCAGAATCTTTGGCTCCCAATACAATTCAATTGGCTGACGTTCAACATGCACTCGCAAGAGAACTGAGCTTATCCAGTTGGAGTAAACTAAAAGCTCATGTCGAAGCGCTAGAAGCGCACAAACTAGCCATCAAAGAACAAAAACCGCCCCTAGATGCAAAAGTAAAAACGCTACACGTTCGTTGTGGCCACGACATTCAACAACAACTTAAAGCCAGCGGATTTGAAGGGACATTTTTAGCCCTGATCGATCCGCTTTGTATTGGCCCCATACCAGCAACACCGCAGAACTTCCTTGCCATTCGTGCCCAATATGTCGTAGAGACTCTGCTGCCTGTGATGAAGCGTGAAGACTCGGTTCAAGATATAGTCACATTGGAACAATCAAACCTCGATCTGTTGCAAAGTGATGTATTTGAACGAATCGTCTTTTGGGTCGAACATGACAGTTATGATCAATTGATGCTAATTCGTGCTCTAACACAGTTAGAGAATGTAGAGAATAAAGTGATAGAGGTCATTGAGTTGAACCAGTTCCCGGGCACTGAACGATTCATCGGCTTTGGGCAGTTGCCTGAAGAAGCTATTCGTTCTTGTTGGCGATACCGTAAACCTGTGACAGCAAAATTATTCAGTCAGGCTAAACGGTGTTGGCACGCTATTACATCACCGACACCTATTTCCATAGTTAATTTGATTCAGCAACATAACCTGGATTGCTTGCCCAATATATTCAACGTGCTTAAACGCCATTTGCAAGAGTTACCTAATTCACAAACTGGATTGAGCTTGACACAACACCTCGCGCTAAAGGTCTTGAGCTCGCAAAATCGTTCAATTCCCATCAAAGATTGGTTTGAGCAATATCAACAACTAGAACCTCTTCCTTACCTAGGAGACGTGATGTTTTACGCGTTACTCCTCCCTCTAGCACAGTGTCAAACACCTTTGATCACGATTGAGTCACGTGAAAGGCACTGGTGGGAACAAAGCGTCCGTATCACTGAGGCTGGCAAGCAGTGTTTGGAGGGTTTAATACGAGCGAAACAATGCTATTGGGTTGGAGGGATTAAAAATACCAGTCAAAGTTATTGGAGCTGGGATCACCTCCAACTAACTACACTTGCCAACCATTATTGAGTTGACAAATATGAAAGCATAAAAGGTTCGTTGGCTCTGATGAACACTCAATACTAAAGTATCGCTAAAGAAGCGACCGCTAGTCTGAATACAACTTAAATAGTTATGCAGAAATGCATCCACTCAAAGAGAGTATGCACTCTATCTCTTATTAAAATTTATTGTAAATCCTCTTTGTTATCGGTTGTATATTCGATAAAAGTGTTAAAATACAAACTTTTCATCCGGCCAATTCGTTAATATTTGGTTAAAATCCCATTTTTATTAGTGATAAAGTTCACATCTATTAACCATTTAGAGGATTATTCTTTCGTATTTTCTCACTCCGCTGCTAATCTGCTCGCCGCTTTGAAGTGAACTCAAGGTGCATAACTATAAGGAGTGTTCTCATGAATACCAAGAAACCGATGTCGCTTACCAGCCGCGTAATTTTAGGTATGGTTGCGGGTATCTTGACAGGATTTGCAATTCGCACACTTTTTGCCGACAACGGATTTGTCGACGCATACATTGTTAATGGATTATTCGAAGTTGGTGGACAGATCTTCGTTGCCAGCTTAAAAATGCTTGTTGTACCGCTAGTATTTGTTTCGTTAGTTTGTGGTACTAGCTCTCTCAAAGACCTCTCTACACTGGGTCGTATGGGCGGTAAAACCCTCGCTTTCTACGTTACGACAACGGCTATCGCGATTACGCTTGCTCTAACTATGGGTACTCTATTCCAGCCAGGTGCAGGGGCAGATCTAACGGCAGCAAGTTCATTCAAATCAGCTGAAGCGCCATCTTTAGGTCAAGTGATCATTGATATGTTCCCGACTAACCCAATCAGCGCGATGGCAGAAGGTAAAACCCTGCAAGTTATCGTGTTCGCCGTCCTATTCGGTATCGCGATCAGTGCAGCAGGTAAGCCAGGCGAGCGTATCGCAGCATTCTTCTCTGATCTGAATGAAGTAATCATGAAATTGGTTGCGATTCTGATGAACCTTGCGCCTTACGGTGTGTTCTTCCTAATGGCGAAGCTGTTTACAGGCCTTGGTCTAAGCGCAATCTTTAACCTTGCTGAATACTTCGTTGTACTAGCAGGTACGCTATTGCTGCACGGCCTTGTGACTTACAGCCTGATGCTAAAAGGTTTCACAGGTCTAAACCCAATTACGTTCCTACGTAAGATGGAAGACGCAATCATGTTTGCTTTCTCTACAGCATCATCGAACGCGACGATTCCAGTGACAATGGAAACAGCAAAGCACCGCATGGGTGTTGAGAACCGTGTATCATCATTCACAGTACCACTAGGTGCAACCGTGAACATGGACGGTACGGCGATCATGCAAGGCGTAGCAACTGCGTTTATTGCTCAAGCTTTCAATATTGATTTAACTATGGGCGATTACCTAATGGTTATCATGACGGCAACTCTGGCGTCTATCGGTACCGCAGGTGTTCCTGGTGTGGGTCTAGTAATGTTGGCAATGGTATTGAACCAAGTTGGTCTGCCTCTTGAAGGTATCGCGCTCATCATGGGTGTTGACCGTCTTCTCGATATGATTCGTACCGCGGTAAATATCACTGGTGACAGTGCTGTAACCGTCATCGTTGCAAAATCAGAGGGTGCATTGGATGAGGCTCGCTTCAACGACCCAATGGCAGGCGTAGCCGAAGAAGAAGTGCACCTGAAACGCGCGGAAGCTTAAACCCTTCCAAGTTAAATTATCCTGTCTAAGCAAAAACCACCTTACTCTAAGGTGGTTTTTTATTTCCAATTAACCCGAAGTCAAAAAGGTTTAGATAAATTTCTCGTCCCCCGAGGTTGTTTCAATTACTAATCGGTAAGTAGTTAGATTCTATATTAGTTCATCTAGAGGGTTAAGATAACTCGCCTATGTTTATCACTTTGAAAATGATATAAGGAACATTTTCATCATATAGAGATACAAATTCCATTATCAAATTAAAGTTCAAAACCAAATCGCGATAGATAGTAGTCTGATAATTAAGTTGGTACTAAGATACATACATCATAATTTCATGTTTAAAAATAGTCTTTTTTATTCATTTTCTCATTTCCAATACTTGCATTAGGTTTCAACGAAAGTATGTTCGATTTTTTTAAGAAATTTAAATATACATTAAGCCCAGAGGTAAAAGGTACTTTAGTTCTTGATCAAAGACCTCTAGAAAATGTAACGGTTTACTTAGAAGCTAATTTTTTAAAAAATAATTACAAAAGGAGTTCAAGTACTAATGAGTTAGGTGAATTTCACTTTAAACCAGTCATACATGCTCAAAGGTTCAAAGAATCAGCTTTGAATCAAACATATTCATATATCGGAATATATACCTATATAAATGAAGAAAAGAAATATATTTGGGAGTCTCAGTTAAACTACGTTTCACCACCTATATTTATAGAGGACAACTTAAGTAATCTTTACTGTGAGCTTGAAGATACCGAGTTTCGATACTTTTTCAAGAATATCAATCTAGAAAATGCTGGAGATCTAATGGTTATTAGCAACTGCAATTTAAATGGATTTTTATATAAAAGACATTTTTCATAGAGTTTATGATTGTGATGATTATTAAACTCAAAGTTCTTTAAAAGAAAAAGCTATACCTGCACGCCTCAATCAAGTTTAAACATATCAATCAAAGTGCTAATTCGCAGAATATTTCTCTAAAGTAATTCACTACTTAACTTTCGTATACTCCTGATTCTACATAACCAGTTAGTTTGCACTGACTGTACACATAAGTATCATCTTCACCATTTCCAAAATAAGAAAAAGCGAAGTAGTAAACTTCATTGGTTACTTCACAATTCAAATTTCCCATATTTTCTCTAGCAAACTCATAAGTCTCATAACCATCAATTGAAGACTCCCATATCGTCACCTCTTCTCCATTTGCTAGATGAGTCTTCAGGAAAACGAGCACGTATTTCTGATCTAAGTTCAATAAGTCTTGAGACTCATGCTCTTCAAATACAGGGAAGGCAAACGATCCGTTAGCATCAGTAATAGTTTGAAACTCATGAATGGTTCCACGCACACCGACTCGGAGGACCACTAATTGAGATGACAACGGTTTTCCGTTCAAAGTTAGCATACCAATAATATCTGGCGTATACCTGTACATGAAAGGTTTCTCTTAGATAAAAACTTGAATCTGAAAGTACCCTTTCAAATCGAGCAAATCTACTACGGAAAAACGTATTGTGACGAGCTCGTGTGCTTTGAGTAAATGTTAAAAATAACAATTTCTTGTTTGCGCTAAACCAAACATAGAACATGTTTGATGGGCCATACCTACTCCACCATCGAATTCAGTTTTTCTCTAGCTTGTGCTTCGTGTTCTTTAGTGATGGCATTACCGACTGAGTTCGCGGCTAAGGTAAGTGCCGCCATATCATCGGTAAAACCGACGCCAGCTAGTACGTCTGGCACCATATCTGTTGGTAGGACGAAGTAAGCCAGCGCGCCACCTAAAATAGCCTTGTGGCGAACAGAGGTGTTGGAATCTGCCATCGCGAGCCATGATTTTATGCCCATTACGGCAATTTCTTCACCCGCTTTCTTAACCGACCCTTTCATTTTTCGCCAGAATGTTTTCTCATCTGGCGCTTGCATCGTTTGATCTTTGGCGTCTTTCGGCGCCGATTTTACAGACATTGTTGTGGTCATCGTTGCCTCCGAAATTTATGACTATGTCCAACATATTAATAAATCGAACCTGAACGCAAGATTAATAACAAGAAATGATAGTAAAGTGAAACACAGATAGAAAAATCCCCAAACCGAAGTCCGGGGATTATTGCCTTGGAAACAAAAAGTCTTGGAAAACAAAAGTTTTGAAACCAAAAGCTTTGGGAGCCAAGCTTTAGAAGCAGAATGCCTTATTGAACAATCTTCTCCAGTACACGTATCAACATTTTGATACGTGGTTCAATAGACTCAAGCAACAAGTACTCTTGATCGCTGTGGAAGCCCGCACCGATAGGTCCTAGACCATCCAAAGTTGGAACACCAAGAATCGCCGTGTTGTTTGCATCAGAGCCACCACCTACTTCTTTCCAGTTGATTTCGATCGCCAGTTCACTTGCGGCTTCTTCAACTAGCATCATCAGGCTTTCTGTTTGTGGGCTTGGCACCATAGAAGGCTTATAAGCTTCACGAACCAACTCAATTCTCACGCCACCAACGAATGGTGTTTCCAGCATGCCATTTAGCTTGCTATCGACATCATCGTATTCTTCGTTGCTCCAGAAACGCACATCCACGATCGCTTCCGCGTGCTCAGGGACGATGTTCGCACCGTTGCCGCCAGAAACAATGCCGACGTTCAATGTGGTACCAGATTCAAAGTTGGTCATTGCATTGACAGCCAGAATCCAATTCGCCATCTCAGTGATTGCGCTGCGGCCGTTTTCTGGCTCGTTACCTGCGTGAGCAGCAACGCCATTAAAGGTCATTTTGTAGCGAGCCATGCCTTTGCGCGCTTTCACTAAACCACCGTCTGCACGTGCTGCTTCTGCAACCAGCACATTCTTAGCGTTTTTCGCAACTGATTGAATCCAATCCACAGAGTCCAGAGAGCCCGTCTCTTCATCTGGGTTCATGCAGATAGCGATAGACAACTTATCCAACACCGCTTGGTCTAGATTGCGCATCGCGTATACGATGTTCAGCAAGCCAGATTTCATGTCCGAGACGCCCGGACCGTAGGCTTTCTCTGCATCTTGAGACATTGGACGAAGCTCAGCAGTACCCACAGGGAACACGGTATCCATGTGACCAATCAGCATTACGTCGATTTGCTCAGCTTCCGGCTTGTTTCGAACTTCAAGACCGATGCCCGCTCTGCCACAGTCGATGCGTTTTACGCTCCAACCTGACATCGCTTGGTACTTCTCTTCAAATTGAGAAGCGATAAACTCGATACCATCAGTCGTGTAAGTGCCACAATCCACATTAATCAGCGGACGTAGCTCTTCTAGATATTCATTTAGAGAGAATTGCATGACTCACTCCTAGACAAACAGATTCATCACCAGCATTGCGCCAAACGCGTTCAATACTGAGATTGCAATCATAACTGGGATGTAACGACCTTCAGTACCAATTGGACCCATGATACGACCCATGTACTGAACTTGAGAGCCCATTAGGTAGATAGCAGGCGCAAGAATCGCAATGTGCGTACCGTTCAGGATACCTTGGTCAAACAGCGTAATCACTACGCCAACCGCACCGCCCATCGACATCCAAGCACCGATCAATACCGCTGCTGCTTCACCCGGAAGACCAAACACTGCCATGATTGGAGAAAACACCGTGCCCATCAGATCCAACGCGCCAGTGATTTGAAGCGCTTTGATGATAACGAACGCCATCAATACGTTAGGCACCGTAGAGGTAGTCGCAATTACCCAGCCTTTCTTAGCACCCTCGACGAAGATATCCGTCACCATTGGTTTTTTCGCTTTAACGTCACCCATTATGCCGTCTCCTCTTTTAGGTTCTCTGATTTGTTTTGGTCTTGCTTGTCTTCTTTACCTTCCGTCATGTTCAGGTAGATACGGAACAGGTTCGCGCCGATGATCTTAAATGCGAACATCACCACAACTGCTAAACCAATAGAAGACGTTACTGCTAGAGAGCCGTCAGCCATCGTCAGTGTGAACAGCACAGCACCCGATGAGAAGAAGTTCACGATGGTTGCACCTGCAGTGAACTGGAACATGGTAAATACGTCCGTTTCACGCTTAGTTAGGTGACCTTCATCTTTTAGCTGACGCGTCATTGCCGCACCTGCATCGGTACTTTGTAGAGAAGCAATTAAAGCCAGACCAGAGTTACCAGGGATGCCCATTAGAGGACGTAGAAGAGGAGTAAGAAGCTTACGAGCTGCTTCAAGTGCACCGTAGTGCTCAAGTACGTTGATCATACCTAATGCGAACATAACGGTTGGAATCAAAGTAAGTGCGAAAATGAAACCGTCACGAGCACCGCTACCGCCAGTACCACGGAAAGATGTGGTCGCAGCTTGTACCTCGCCATCCGCACCTTCCGTTACGCCGTAAGCCACTTTACCGAAAGAGCCATTAAGCGTTGTAAAGTCGAATACACCGTACCATTCGTTGGATTGCATCAGACCAGAAAAGAACACAACCGCAAACGCCAGAGCAACGTAGCACCCCAGTGTAACTTTACGCTCAGTTTGAACAGGAATTTTCATAACATTACCTACACATGTGGACCTTAACACATATGTTCACCTGAATAATGTGCTAGAGAGATGATCAAAATCAATCCGTCTGCCGAACATTATCGCGACTCAGTTATGAAGTTTTATTTTATGATTCCAATCACAATTGAAAGATAATAAAGATTTGTGCTAACAATTAGGTATATTAATCTATGTTGATAGCTCACGACTTCTTCATCAACTCAACAAATGATTCTGACGAATATTGCTTTCTACAACATTCATGACGTACTTCATACTTTGGCATTGAGGCAACATCGATTAACTCGAAAGTAACATTCAGCCACGAAATTTAGGTTAGGATGGCCCGGTCATATGTAAACGGCATAAACCAGAATTAACAGGACTATACGACCCATTGTTACGCTCACAATATAAAATAGCCAAATGGACACTCGCCCTCGTGCTTTGGGTGGTGATGATATGCTTAAGCCAAAATTCTGGTTTCTCGAAAAACTGCCCGAAGGCTCACCAAATACAGAGTCAGCAAGATGAAAGCGTGAATTTATCACCATCTTGCGACCTTTCAGAAAAGCTGGTTCAAGCTTACCAACATCAGTTTGATCATATTCTTATTCCATTTTTTCTGTTTGCTTTGATTGTGGCGCTGCCGATGACAACCACAGCAATTCGCTATCTGGAATACACAGAACCGATACCGGAAAAGTATCGGGTTCACCTAAAACTTTGCGTGTTTAGAGAATAAAGCCAGCAAGGCGAGAGACCTTTCGGCCTGACTTTTGTACATATTTTATTCACTTCACATAACAAACAACGAAATTTAAAAGTTTTAGGAAATATTATGACATTCACTCGTACACTTTTGGCGTTAACGATGGCTATCGTACCTGCCGTATCTTTCGCATCAGAAAAGACCGCAGAACAAAAGCTAGAGGAAGTTACTCAGATACTAAAAGAAAACCCTCAAATTCTTGATTCATTGCACCAAAACCTTCAAGAGTACATTGCGTATCAACAGTCATTTGGCGACACCTTGAAGGAGGTTCGTCAATATCTAAGTGATGGCAAACATTCCTCTTTTGGTGCTGAAAACCCTGAGTTAACCATTATTAACGTAACAGACTATAGCTGCCCTTTTTGTAAACGTTTAGAAGGAGAGCTGGTCAAAGTTGGTAAGGAATATCCGCAGGTAAAAGTGCTTAACCTCAATGTCTCTTTTAAAGAACAATACGAGAAAAACGGCTACAACTCGGCAAGTTACGCATTAAATGTTTGGCAAAACCAGCGAGATAAGTACGAACAAGTGCATGAGTTATTGGTGAAAAAACCGGGCGCACATGACGCACGTTCCTTAAATCAAATAGCGAAAAAAACGGGGACAGAAGCACAGATTGTCGACGACAAAGAGACCAAGGCGTTGCTTGATAAAAACTATCAGTATTTCACGCAACTTGGTTTACGCGGCACGCCCGCGTTGATCATTAATGATCAAGTCATTCCTGGCTATGTGCCGTTTGACGAGCTAGAAAAAGTCATCGACCAAGAACTGGCGAACTAATACAACAAAGCCCTTCCCTGATAACTCAAGGAAGGGCTTTTTCTATCTAGGCTTAAAACGAAGTTCTAACTACTTGTCGCGACCCACAAACGCCACAACGACTTTGTCATTGCCAAGCGAGCGAGAGAACACGTACGCGCCTTCTTGTTCAATTACTTGATGCTGACCCGCACCAATCGCTGGGTGCGCTTTACGGAACTGACCAAGAGTTTGCCAGTGTTTGAGCAGCGCTTGCTTCTCATCAGATAGCTTCCATACCATGTCAGAACGAGTGCCTTGGTGGAAATCGTCCGCGTAAGGACCAATGTTACGACCAACTTCATCACCATAATAAACCTGAACAGCACCAGGACTCAAAAGCAGTGCATTCGCGGCGTTACGCTGCATACCGTAATCTTTGAAGCGAGAGAAGAACAGCTCGGTATCGTGAGAAGACATGTAGCTCACAGGGTTAAAGTCTTTCTCATTGGCGATAGTGTCCGCATAGCTTTGGTAAGTGTCTGCCATTTGGCTGAAACACGCCGCGCCTTTGTCTAACTTCTTCTGCATATCGAAGTTAATCAACGCATCAAAGCCGTCGTCGAAGTAAGGGCTGCGATATGCGGTATGTCCCCATACTTCACCCATCATCCAGAATGGCTGACCTGACTTACCGTTCTCTTTACGCCACTGCTCAAGGCTGCTTGATGCCTCTTCTTTCAAGCGTTTCCACACATCGCCTTCAACGTGCTTCACCGTGTCGACACGGTAACCATCAATACCAAAGCGTTTCACCCAATCAGTTTGCCACTCAATTAGGTAGTCCGAGACGGTGTAATTATCACGCTCCTCAACGCGAGTGCCAGGGTTATCCAATAGCCATTGAGCTGGCTTCACGGCTTTGTCTGATTCAGTGATAAAGTCTGGCAAACCCGCCAATGACATGGTGATATCACTGCTGCCCGGAACTGGGTATCCCGGTAGACCTGTTCTTACCCAGTCACCGCCCCACCATTTCGCCCAGTTTGGACTCTGGTAATCAATATTCTGGTGGTAGCTATGCCAGTTTTCGCCCGCTTTTGGTTTCCAATCCCCCCATTTCTTAGGTAGGTCAGCGTTTGGTTTTAACATCTCAATACCGTCAAATTGCAAATCGGCTAACGTTGAGTAACCAGTGTGGTTGATTACTGCGTCCATCAAGACTTTAAGGCCACGTTTATGTGCCTCTTCCACCAGCTTTTTAAGATCAGCTTCGTTACCGAAGTTCTCATCAATCTTGGTAAAGTCACGCGTCCAGTAACCGTGGTAAGCGTAGAATGGGAATGAGCCGCTATCGCCGCCACCCACAAAGCCGTGTACTTGCTCAACGATTGGCGACAACCAAATCGCATCGGTACCTAGGCTCTTTATGTAATCTAGCTTTTCGATCACACCTTTTAGGTCACCACCGTGAAAGGTACCAATCTCTTCTTTACCGTCTTTCTTGCGACCATAGCTGTTGTCATTGCTCGTATCAGCATTATTGAAACGGTCGACCATCACGAAGTAAATGTTGGCATTGCGGTAATCAAACGGCACTGCTTCTTTGGTTTTCTTCACTGGCTCTAGTAGCACCAAACCGCCTGAATCTTTGCTTGGTGTCAGCGATACTTGCTGATCTTTTACTTCGACCATCTGACCAGAATAGGCATCACGCAACTTGGTGCCATCGGGGAAACTGTCACCCAGCGCGATGGTGACTTCGCCGCCTTGGTAAACCTCACATTGCACTTGTGGGATTGGGCGTTTAAATTCTGTCTTGGCAGCTTTCTTAGGCTCTCGCTTGAAGCGTAGAGTTTTGGCTTCCGCATCAAAAGCAAAAGAGTAATCGCCAGTAAAACGGATTTTTAAAGGCAGTTCTGTTGGCTTTCCACAGTTCAGCGCGATAGGTTTGTTGAATTTGACCTTCTGACCATCAGGCGCGACACAGTCGCCTTCAATACCCGTGATTTTGAGCGTGTATCCGTCTTTGGTTAAGGGCACAACCAAAGGCTGCTCTGCACTTAACGGAAAGTCACGGCTGTTGGTCGTGGTAGCAATGGTGATGTTTGGCTCGGCGATGGCACTTGCCGATGCAAGCAATAAGGTAGTCGTAATCAGATTCAGTTTCATCGTTCAGTCCATTGGTTGCGCATAGGCGCAGTATTCGTGTTGTAGTTTTATTCACACTAATAGTAAATGGATGAAAAACTGAGCACATCATTCTGAAAGGCTACGCCCTAAAGCTTGTGACGCTTCACATTTTGCTTTTATGGGGGCGTAGTTCTACTTATGAGCAGGGTAAAAAGGAGTTTAAAGCTGAATGCTACCAAGGTTACGCATTTGTCTCATCGCCCAATTGACGCGGCTGATGGTGTAAGAAGTCTGAGGGTAAACTTTGATGCGATACGGATTTGGCAGCACCACCGCAAGCCTTGCTGCTTGGCGTGTTGAAAGTTGTTTAGCAGGAATACCAAAGTAGTTTTGCGCAGCGGCTTCCGCGCCATAAATACCTGGACCAAACTCCACCACATTCAAATACACTTCAAGAATGCGTTTTTTACTCCACATTGCTTCCATCAGCAGAGCAAAATAAAGCTCATACGCTTTGCGCACATAAGAGTGTGAAGGAAACAGAAACACGTTCTTTGCAGTTTGCTGAGTAATCGTGCTCGCACCGCGAGAGGGACCGTTCTCGCCAGACTCTGAGATCACTTTAAACAAGGAATCAAAATCCACTCCGTAATGGGTCGGGAACTTTTGATCTTCTGTCGCAATCACGGCCAGTTGAATGTGTTTAGAAATATCACTCAAAGGCACCCATTCATTTTGACTCTCTTCAGGAAATCCTTCAGGAGGAGAAATCATGCGGCTGATCTTCCATCCCCAAATTGGTGGATCGATGTATTTCACTATGCCAACGAGCATCACTGGTAAAAGCAAAAGCACCAATAAGATATTGAACAGAAGGGATTTAATCTTTCTCAAAGTCCGACCTAGCCTGATTTAACAAAACAATATGATGCAAGTATAGAGTATGCAGTCTGTTTATCGTTAGTGAAAACTTGGTCAAAAAAAGCCCGATTTACAATGTAAAACGGGCTTAGAATTTGATTAGACTAAATTATTTGTGCAGCTTGTAGAACACGGTTGAAAGTGGAGGCAAACGAAGCTCAAGTGATTGAGGCAGTGATTCACTTTCAACTTTTTCCGTTTTCACACTGGTCAGCACTTTAAAATCGCTGCCGCCGTATTTGCTGTCGTCTGTATTCAGTAGCAGTTCGTATTGACCTGCATTTGGAACGCCTAAACGGAAACGCTCGTGCGGTACGGGCGTAAAGTTGGTGATGATCAGAATACGCTCACCTTCTTTACTAATACGCTCGTGCGCTAGGATGCTCGCATCCGCTTCGTCTTGTAGACGCCACTCAAAACCAGCAGGAACACAATCTTGATCGTGCATCGCCGCTTCATTTCGGTACAAGTGGTTCAAATCTCGCATCAGCTTTTGAACGCCTTGATGACGCTCGTATTCTAGCAAGAACCATTGCAACTGATCATCGTGGTTCCACTCCGCCGTTTGGCCGATTTCCGCGCCCATGAAGTTCAGCTTTTTGCCCGGTTGACCATACATATAACCGTAGTATGCTCGTAGGTTTGCGGTTTGCTGCCATTCATCGCCCGGCATCTTGTTGTGAATAGAGCCTTTGCCGTACACCACCTCGTCGTGAGAGAGAGACAAGACGTAGTTCTCGCTGTGCGCATAAACTAGCGGAAATGTGATGGTATTGTGGTGGTATTTGCGGTGAACAGGATCTTCTTTGATGTATGAAAGACTGTCGTGCATCCACCCCATATTCCACTTGAAGCCAAAGCCTAAACCACCCATAAAGGTTGGCGCAGACACACCCGGAAACGCCGTTGACTCTTCCGCAATCGTCATCGCATTCGGGAAGTACTTGTACACTTCTTCGTTCATCCATTTTAAGGTTGCGATTGCGTCGTAGTTTTCGTTGCCACCATCAACGTTCGGGACCCACTGATCGTGGCTACGTGAATAATCGAGATAGAGCATCGACGCGACGGCGTCCACGCGAATGCCATCAATATGGAATTGTTCAAACCAGTACAGCGCATTCGAGACAAGGAAGCGACGTACATGTTCACGGCCTAAATCGTAAATGTAGGAGTTCCAATCTTGGTGCCAACCGCGACGAGGATCTGGATCATGGAACAGAGGCGTACCATCAAAGTTCGCTAAACCATGATCATCCGATGGGAAGTGCGCAGGAACCCAATCCAGCACTACACCGATACCAGCTTGGTGACACGTATCCACGAAGAATTTGAAATCATCAGGTGAGCCAAAACGGCTAGTTGGTGCAAACAAGCCAACAGGTTGATAGCCCCATGAACCATAGAATGGATGCTCAGACACAGGCATCAGCTCAACGTGGGTGTAGCCCATATCCACAAGGTATGGCACCAACTGCTCCGCGAGTTCGCGGTAGTTCAGGAAATCACCTTTCTCGTCGCGCTTCCATGATCCAGCATGCAGCTCGTAAAACGATAACGCTTCATCACGCTTTTGTGTCACTGCGCGATTTTGCCATTTCGCATCTTGCCATTGGTAACGCTTGTGATCGTAAGTAATGGATGCGAACGATGGGTATTGCTCAGAGTAGAAACCCCAAGGGTCTTGTTTGTGTGGCAGCCCTTCCCCATTTGGCCCTTTGAGCTCAAATTTGTACTGAACGCCTTCTTCTAAGCCAGGAATGAATAGGCCCCAGATACCGTAGTCTAGGCGTTGCATTGGATGACGACGGCCATCCCATTGGTTGAAGCAACCCACAAGGCTAACAGCAGATGCATGTGGTGCATAAACAAGGAAACGCACACCAGAGATGTTTTCACCGCCACGTTCTAGCGTGACAAAGTGTGCGCCCATGTAGTGATACATGTCTTTTGGCGTATGCAGATGCTCGTACTCTTGGTAGATATTGTGGTACTGGTACGGGTCATCAATAATTTGTTCAACACCATTCCAATCGACCGCTAAACGGTAGTGGGTCAGGTGTAAATCGCGTTGCTCTTTTAAGATGAAACCGCTGTCGCCATCACGCTCAAGCGCCACACGAGGTTCACCATTAACAAGCAGTTCAACCTTGTTTGCGCCCGGCATCCAAACTCTCAGCGAAGCTTCGTCGTCAATGAAAGGACCCAGCGCCGCAAATGGATCTGAGTAAGCCGCCTCAGCAAGCAGTTCGTATGCGCGTTCGTGTTGTTTCTTTATTTTCTTGGTTTTGGTGGTTTTCAAATCTTTCTCCCTAGAGCCAACATCCTTTTCAAGACCAGAGATCTGAATCAAACATCGGTTTCTCCACAGCCAACGTTGTGAACTCACAAAAAGACTCCGCTTCTCACGTTCGTTGCGTAAACGGCGTCAAAATACAAAAATGCCCGCTATTGTCGCGGGCATAATAACGGTACTTCATCCTAACGGATTGTGTTTTAGGAATGAGTGACCTAGACGGAACTTTCGTACCTCTGAGCTAACAAAATTGGTAATCAGCTCGTCCATCTACGTCACTCTAGGCATCTTACTTACTCGCCTGTGCGCGAACTTCAGTAAGGCGTTTAGAAATACGATTCACATCTTCACGGCTGAAGATTTCATCTAGGTTCATCGACAATTTACGACGCCAGTTTGGATACTCATCCACCGTACCAGGAATATTGACAGGTTGATCCATTTCTAGCCAGTCTTCAAGCTGAACGCTAAGCAGTGCAGAGTCACCCGCGGCTACGTGCAGTTGCAGCGCTTCGCTTAGGTATGAATCCATTGGCACGTACTGAGCATCATGACCAATGCCTTCTGGCAGATAGCCATGCCAGCGAACACTGTCTAGAATGCCTTGTTTGCACTTCAAGCGGTCAGCGAATAGGCCTTCCAACTGCTGCTCATCAGGGTACAGACCAATCTCACGCCCCATCTTCAAGTCATCACAGTGCCAGAAACCGCGTAGTGTTGGCATATCGTGCGTACACAGCGCAGCCATAGACTGCTCAGCGTAGTGCTTCGGAGAAATAAAACCGCCGTCGTCTTTTGATGTTTCGAAGAAGAAGACTTTGTACGAATGCACACCCGCATCACGAAGGATATCAACGATTTCATCAGGTACAGTACCCAAGTCTTCACCGATTACAGAACACTGATGACGGTGAGATTCCAACGCTAGGATTGCTAGCATGTCTTCAACTGGGTAGTACAGGTATGCGCCTTCTGTCGCTTTCTCGCCTTTTGGAATCCACCAAAGGCGAAGCAGGCCAAGTACGTGGTCGATACGCAATGCACCACAATGCTTCATGTTAGCACGTAGCAATTTGATGTAAGCGTCGTAGCCAGTCGCTTCTAAAACCTGAGGGTTAAGCGGAGGCAGACCCCAGTTTTGGCCTAGTGGACCAAGTACATCTGGTGGTGCACCGATGCTTGCATCCAATACTAGCGCGCCTTCATCAGCCCATGTTTCACTACCAGAATCAGCAACACCAACCGCAAGGTCACGGTATAAACCCACAGCCATGCCTTTTTCTTCGGCTAGCGCTTGCGCTTCTTTGATTTGATCGTCTGCGATCCATTGCAGGTACATGTACAAGTGAACACGATCTTGGTTGTCCTTAATGTACTTCTGAGTACCAGCTGCGTCGAATGTGCGGTATTTCTCAGGGAATACAGGCCAACCCCACATGTTTGCATCTTCTGCATGTAAATCAGCATGAAGTGCATCGAATGCAGCTTGATGTAGCAAGCTGTCGCCGCCTTTTTCAACAAAGTCCAAGAAGGCACGAGCGCGATCGGTGTTCTTGTCTAAATGGCGAGCTTTAAACTCACTGAATAGCAGCGGAAGAACGCTCATTTTTAGTTGCGAAACTTCGGTGTAATTCACCCAATGAGAGTCTCGCGCTTTTTGTAAACGTTGTTGGAACTCTGCGCTACCAACACGCTGTTGTGCTTCTGCACTTAGCGCGAATTCAGGTACAGAGCTTACGTCGATGTACATGATGTTCAACCAACGACGAGAAGACGGGCTGTATGGGCTTGCCCCTTCTGGATTCGCAGGGAACAGCGAGTGAATAGGGTTCAAGCCAATGAAGTCACCGCCACGAGAGGCAATATCACTCACCAGTTGTTTTAGGTCGCCAAAATCACCTATGCCCCAGTTATGCTGAGTACGCAGTGTGTAAAGCTGGATACTAGGACCCCATAGCTTTTTGTGTTGGTTTAGATCGTCTTGTTTGAAACACGCTTTCGGCGTAATGATCAATGACATCTCGTAAGGTGTTTTACGACGCTTACGACTGATGATCAGTTTGTGATAACCCCAAGCCAAG
Source organism: Vibrio sp. 1401 (assembly GCF_033340295.1). Lineage (NCBI taxonomy): Bacteria > Pseudomonadati > Pseudomonadota > Gammaproteobacteria > Vibrionales > Vibrionaceae > Vibrio > Vibrio sp. 1401. The sequence goes on along the minus strand of NZ_JAWOWF010000012.1, from coordinate 87,921 downwards.
TTCTTTGGCAATGCAAACACTAGAGGGCCACCCTCAGCACGCTCATCACGAACAATTTGGGACTGAAGATAGCCTTCAAGTACCTCTCCTTGTTCTGTTTCTAAACGCCAGCTGAATTCACTCTCACGAGCACTCGTACCTAGGTTTAGTTCCACTTCGACTGGTTCGCCGTCGCGTAAAACAAGAACAGGGGCTAGTACGTCTTTTTTATGTTTCTTTTCAGCAGAAGCCAGTAGCTTTTCATCACTGCTAGTATCGTAGCCAAGCGAAGCGAGCAAGCGGCGTAGCGTCTCCTCAGACACTTTAGCCTCATCTCCCCAAGCACTGACATAGCTATCAGCCAATCTCGCCATTTCCGCGACTTTCTTTAATGCTGTTTGTTCTTTCATCGCTTTCTCCGAAGGTAATACCAACACCTTCCATGTAGGGTTTTATTGTTATCAATAACTTCTTTTGGAAAATGACCAAAGGTAGCGCTTGGCTACCTTGGTCTTAACTAGGTTCTATTAGCGTTTCACCGCTTCAAGTTTCCAGATATTGTTCACGTAGTCTCGGATTGAGCGGTCTGACGTGAACTTGCCAACAAGGGCGGTATTAAGAATGGCCTTCTTCGCCCAGCCAGCTTGATCTTTATATTGTTCGCTCATGTCTTCGTGCGCTTTCACGTAAGATGCAAAGTCCGCAAGACATAAGTACGGGTCACCGCCGTCTAGTAGGCTGTCGTATGTGGCACGCAGTAAGCCCGGTTGACCTGGAGTGAATTCTTCACCCAGTAGTAGGTCCATGGACGCTTTGAGTAAGTGATCCGCATTGTAGTAATCAAATGGGTTATAACCTTGAGCTTTCAGCGCTTTCACACCTTCAACATCTAGACCGAAGATATAGATGTTCTCATCGCCTACTTCCTCACGAATCTCAACGTTTGCACCATCCATTGTACCGATAGTTAGCGCACCGTTTAGCGCCATCTTCATGTTACCTGTACCTGATGCTTCTTTACCCGCTAGCGAGATTTGTTGAGAAACGTCAGCCGCAGGGATAATGATTTCAGCCATGCTCACGCGGTAGTCAGGGATGAATACCACTTTCAGCTTGTTACCGATGCGAGGATCGTTGTTCACCTTGTCTGCAATCTTGTTGATTGCGAAGATGATTTCTTTCGCTAGGTGGTAACCCGGTGCTGCTTTTGCTGCGAAGAACACAACGCGTGGCGTACACTCAAAACCTGGTTCATTAAGAATACGGTGGTACAGAGACAGTACGTGTAGCAAGTCTAGATGCTGACGTTTGTACTCGTGCAGACGCTTGATTTGAACATCGAAGATTGCATTAGTATCGAGCTCGATACCCATGTTCTCTTTCACCCAAGTTGCTAGGCGTTCTTTGTTCTCTTTCTTCACTGCCATGAATTCTTTTTGGAATGTCGCGTCAGTAGCGTACTTCGCAATACCTTCAAGTTGCTCTAGTTTCGCTGGCCATTCTGGGCCGACTTTCTCAGTGATAAGCTGAGACAGACCTGGGTTACAGAACTTCAACCAGCGACGTGGCGTAATACCGTTCGTTACGTTGTGTAGACGTGTCGGGTACATTTCGTGGAACTCTGGGAATAGGTCTTTCTTAACCAATTCAGAGTGAAGTGCTGCTACACCGTTTACTGCGTAAGAGCCGATTACACATAGGTTTGCCATGCGAACCATGCGGTGGAAACCTTCTTCGATGATAGAAAGCTTCTGTTGTTTCGCGACATCACCCGGCCACATTGCACGTACGTCTTGTAGGAAGCGGTGGTTGATCTCGTAAATGATCTCCATGTGACGTGGTAGCAGGTGCTGGATTAGCGACTCTGGCCATGTCTCTAGTGCTTCTGGAAGTAGCGTGTGGTTGGTGTACGCAAATGTCTTAGAGCTGATTTCCCAAGCCGCTTCCCAAGTTAAACCTTTTTCATCCATCAGGATGCGCATTAGTTCAGGAATCGCAATCGTTGGGTGCGTATCGTTAAGCTGGATAGTCTCTTGCTTAGGTAGATCCGCTAGCGAGTAGCCTGCTGCTTCGTGGCGACGTAGGATGTCACGTACAGACGCTGCTGAGTGGAAGTACTGCTGCATCAGACGCAGTGTTTTACCTTTCTCGTGGTTGTCGTTCGGGTAAAGCACTTTAGTGATGTTACCTGCGTCGATCAGTGCGTGCTGAGCTTCGAAGTAATCACCATTGTTAAAGCTTGCTAGTGAGAATGGTGCAATCGCCTGACATTCCCAAAGACGTAGCGGGTAAACCGTGTCTGATTCGTAACCCACAATTGGAAGATCCCAAGGCATTGCTCTTACTGTCATGCCTGGTACCCATTTGCGAACTTCTTTACCGTTCTCGTTAATCACTTCAACGTGACCGTAGAAACCGATCTCTTGCGCAAGTTCTGGACGCGCAATTTCCCAAGGGTAGCCTTCTACACCGCGCCAAGCGTCAGGTGCTTCTTGCTGGCGACCATCTTTGAATGACTGTTTAAATAGACCGTATTCGTAATGTAAACCATAGCCGACAGTTGGGAATTCTTGTGCCGCACATGAATCCATGAAACACGCAGCCAGACGACCAAGGCCACCGTTACCCAATGATGGGTCGCGCTCTTCTTCTAGCAGATCAGTTAGGTTGTAACCCAGTTCAGCCATTGCTTCTGTTACTTGTTCATACAGACCCATGCTGATTAGGTTGTTACCCGTCAAACGACCGATAAGGAATTCTAGCGAAAGGTAGTTAACGCTCTTCGCACTTTTAATGCGTGGATCTTCTTCTGTCGCAAGCAAATCTAGAGTAGTAAATTCAGCCAGAGCATGCCCCATTGCTAGGTACCATGCGCGGCTGTCTGCGTTTTCAATCGTATGAGCGTAAGTTACAGATAAGTGTTTCTTTACGCTTTCTTGGAACGACTTCTTGTCAAATTGTTTTTGTTGAGTAGGTTTCATTACGAAATTCTCACGTCTTTTGGTAATTCATCTGCCATACATCGTGCATTTACCTCTGTGAATAAACATCCTCCTAATTCTCATCCTTTGAAGGAGGAGGGCTGAGGGCGTAGAGGGGGTACCATTGCTAGGTTAGTGATCCAAATCTCAACAAAGTGAACTTTGCACCAGTTCTTAGTGATTTTGATCACAATGGAATGTGAGAAAGGTTAAAACCCGTTCATGACGCTTTTTATAGTCCACTCATCTGATGATGTGAAAATTGTAATATCGGTCACATTAACTCGGTCAGCGTAGAAGAACTTTTCGTAATCTATGTGCAACGCGATCTTAACGCTAACGAAACAAACGACATTTAAGTGACGACAATCACAAATAAAGGGCGTAGTTGATGGTAAATCCATCAACCCTTGAGAATTAGGAAGTGGATCAAAGTAACGAACATTTCTGATGTCGTAACATCCCTCTCAGCTCACAGGATTGTACGCTTTTTATACAAACTAGAATTAGGCGATGTGAGTTATTTCTAGTTTTCGCTAGCTTTTATATCTAAGTGACCGTATGGAATGGTTTTTCAGACGGACACAAGCCCCAATAGTAGCGACATTATCCGGTATTCAAACAGTGTTTTTGATGCTGATGACATCATTCAGTAAGACGGCTTTCAAGGGGGCTTTACTAGAATGATCACGTTGCTGTCATTTGGGTATACATAAATAAGGACATAACTACTAATGTGGATTCCATCTAAGCTTACTCGACCAGGACGCCTGCACAATGCCATCGTGCGCCCACGAGTGTTGGACTTACTACAGCAAGCGCCTTACTACAAATTGGTTTTATTCCGATCCCCAGCAGGTTACGGAAAAACAACAATGGCAGCGCAGTGGCTATCCGATAAGCCAAACGTCGGTTGGTACAGCATTGATGACAGCGATAACGACGGCTTTCGCTTTGTAAACTATCTGCTTCAAGCATTAAACAAAGCCACCAACTTCAGTTGCGCTAACGCACAAAAACTGGCGGAAAAACGTCAGATCTCGTCTTTACGCTCCCTATTTAGCGAAGTATTCGCTGAAATGGCTGACTTTCATCAAGAGTGCTACGTGGTGCTTGATGACTACCATTTAATCACGAATGATGAAATCCATGAATCCATGCGTTTCTTCTTAAAGCACATGCCAGACAACCTCACCGTTGTGGTAACCAGTCGTGCAGCGCCGCCTCTGGGCACTGCAAACTTACGTGTTCGTGATTTAATGATCGAAATCGGCAACGAGATGTTGGCGTTTGATACCGAAGAAACCACTCGCTTCTTTAACCAGCGTATCGCCGATGGTATTGATGAAGACATGGCGAACAGCCTAAGAACCTATGTTGAAGGTTGGCCATCGGCGATGCAGTTGATCGCATTACAAGCCCAACATCAAAACCGCACATTGGCACAAACTGTAGAGTCGGTATCGCAGTTCAATCACGCGCACTTGTGGGATTACTTGGTCGAAGAAGTGTTTGACTTACTCGATCACGAAACTCGTCACTTTTTAATGCAAGTATCCGTGCTTGACCACTTCAATGATGAGTTAGTGTTTGCCCTTACCCAACGCGAAGACGCACTGGGAATGATTGAATCGCTTAACCGTTACGGCTTATTTATTTACCCGCTCGAAGGGGAACAGAACTGGTTCCGGTTCCATAACTTATTTGGCGAGTTTTTATCTCATGAGCGCCAAGCTCGTATTCCTCAGCAAGAAAAAGATCTCCACCGCAATGCTGCTATCGCTTGGTTACAACAAAAAGCACCACACCAAGCGATTCATCATGCACAAAAATCGAATGATAAGGACTTAGTGGTAGAGATCCTAAACGAATTCGGCTGGAAGATGTTTAACCAAGGCGAACTCAGCACACTGGAAAGCTCAATTAACAAGTTGGACGATGATCTGTTGTTCAGCCACCCAAAACTTACGATGCTCCGAGCATGGTTGGCTCAAAGTCAGCATCGTTATAACCAAGTGGGCCACCTGCTTGAAGAAGCGGAAGAGGAACACAAAAAGCGTAACATTGCGTTAGATATTCATTATCAAGGTCAAGCAAACGCGTTGCTTGCTCAAGTGGCTATCAACAGTAACCAGCCAGAAAAAGCTCTCGAATTAGCGGAGTTAGCGCTTAGCCAACTTGATAACACAATTTACCGTAGCCGAATTGTGGCGACTTCGGTTGTTGGTGAAGTTAACCACGTGCTAGGTAAACTAGACCGTGCTTTGCCAATGATGCAACAAACTGAAAAGCTAGCTCGTCAGTATCAGGTATACCACCAAGCGTTATGGGCAATATTGCAGCAAAGCGAGATTTTAATTGCACAAGGTTACGTGCAAGCGGCCTTTGAACTACAAGATTCCGCATTCCGTCTGATTGAAGATCAGCAGCTTCAGCATGTTCCTCTTCATGAATTTTTGCTGCGTATTCGCGCGCAAGTACTTTGGTGCTGGAACCGACTTGATGAAGCGGAAGAATGCGCGTACAAAGGTCTGCAAATTCTCGAAAACCATTCACCAAGCAAGCACTTACATAGCTATTCGATGTTGGCGCGTATTGCGATTGGACGCGGTGAATTAGACAAAGCCGGTAAATTCATTGAGCATATACAGCACTTGATGAAACAGTCGACTTATCACGTAGATTGGACTGCAAACGCTTCACTATCGTTGATTCTATTTTGGCAAGCGCGCGGGAATACCGATGCAATGCAAGAATGGCTCAACACTGCGGTTCATCCTGAATCGGCATGCAACCACTTTTCTCAATTGCAATGGCGTAACATTGCTCGCGCCCACATTAACTTAGGCCAATATACCGACGCTCGTGCTGCGTTAGATTTTCTCCAAGGTGAAGCTCGTCGCACTAACCTAATCACAGATACTAATCGCAACTTAGTGGTTGAAGCGGTCCTTTCTGCTCGCCAAAAAGATGAGGAGCAAGCCAAGGCTCTGTTAAAAGAAGCATTAGTAATGACGAACCAAACTGGCATGGTCGGAAACTTCCTGATTGATGGTGCAACCATTGGCGGTCTGCTGGAGAAGTTGAGCCTCCGCCATGAACTGGGCGATCTTGAGCGTCACCGTGCTCAACAGTTAATGAAGGACATTTCATCGAATCAACGTAGCCGGTCGATTCACTTTGATGAAGACTTTATTGAAAAGTTGGTGAATCATCCTAATGTGCCAGAGCTAGTACGTACCAGCCCATTAACACAACGCGAATGGCAGGTTCTGGGACTGATTTATTCAGGCTTTAGTAACGAGCAAATCGCACAAGAGCTGGATGTGGCAGGTACGACAATTAAAACCCACATTCGCAACCTGTACCAAAAGCTTAATATTGCTAATCGTAAAGAAGCCATTGTGACAGCTGAAAATTTGCTACAGTTAATGGGATACTGAACTGCTAGATAAACGGGTTAAAACGTAAAGTAAAACACAAGGGTTGGCGTAACACGTCAGCCCTTTTTTATGACTGACAGGAAGAGAAGTGCAATTTGCAAAGCACGTAAGTAACGTTGTTCATATAAAAAAATAGCCAACCGCAATAATCGCGATTGGCTTATATTTAGTGTGAACAAATTGTATTCACTAACAACGTCAGTTGGCTAGGTGACCCTCGGCTTAAGAAGGGTCGAGCAGTATTATGCATTAATCATGCCAAAATGCAAAGACTTATTTTTGGGCACAAGATCTCATATAAGCTGGATTTATTCACGCGAAAATTATCAAAATGCAATTTGATAATGCGAATTGCAATTGCATAATGCAACCAAGATTGATAATTGATAGTAGAGTTAATCATCTCAAAAATGTAAACCAAGCATTAAAAGCTCGTTACGGCGGCATTGTCTTTTGGCGGGTAATAAAGATAGGCAATAGATTGGATATAAAACCAAGTAGTTACAGCACTATTTCATACTTTTTTCATCGCAATGTTTGTATACTCTCTGCCATCGAAACGACTTAGCATTAGAGCAATGAACTACTTAATTACTTTCTTCAAAGGAATCGCCATGGGTGCAGCAGATGTGGTACCTGGTGTATCTGGCGGCACCATCGCGTTTATCACTGGTATTTACGATACGCTGCTTGAAAGCATTCGACGCATTAACCCCTCACTTTTCTCTATCTGGCGAAAAGAAGGGGTTAAAGCCGCGTTTAATCACATCAACGGATTCTTCCTTATCGCTCTGTTTGCCGGCATTTTCACCAGTATTGCAACGCTAGCAAAGTTGATTACTTGGCTTCTTGACACACACCCGATCCCACTTTGGTCATTTTTCTTTGGTCTGATTTTGGTCTCTGTGTATCACATTATTCGTCAGGTTGAGCAACGCGATCTTGTCCGCTTTGTCATTCTGCTCGTTGGTGTCGGGTTTGCTTATAGTATTACTGTGCTCAAACCTTTACACATGGAACCAACGGCCATTAACACCTTATTCGCTGGAGCTATCGCGATTTGTGCGATGATCTTGCCGGGTATCTCTGGCAGTTTTATTTTGCTGCTGATTGGCATGTATGCTCCTGTATTAGCCGCAGTGAAAGGTTTTCAAGTCGATACATTAGCGCTATTTTTGTCTGGCTGCGTGATCGGTTTACTGTCCTTCTCTCACTTATTGTCGTGGTTACTACGCAAGTTCCGTGATTTCACCCTGATGTTTTTGACTGGATTAATGATTGGTACGTTGCCAAAGATTTGGCCATGGAAAGAAACCATCACTTGGCGCACCAATTCGAAGGGCGAACAAGTGCCATTGCTACAGCACAACCTATCACCATTTGAATTTGAACACGTGACATCACAACCTTCTCAGTTAGTACTTGCTGTCGTGATGATGCTTGCAGCCATTGCTCTGGTTTTAGGTCTAGAGAAATTCGCAGACTCAGATAAATAACTTTGGTATCAAATACATACTGAACCAAATAAAAACGGAGCCAATTGGCTCCGTTTTTATTTATTGGCTAAGGGCAAAACATCTCAATTGAAAACTCTGCTGTATTTGATGCAATAAAGTCCGTCGCGTTACTAGGAAGCTGGTCACCGAGGTATAACGCACAATTTACCGAGGTCACGAGTTGGCGAGCGGCGCATCTGTGCTACGATGCTCGTAATGTTAAGTGATAAATGCTGAACCTTAATGAAACTGTTACAAATCGCCGCTGTTTCAGCCGCATTAGTTGCGGGATTTTATGCCCCGACTCTAATAAAAAGCTTTTCTTCTTCCACTCAAAGCAAGTCAATAGATGAATACTGCTTTCTCTCTACAACCTCTTGCGTCCAAGAAAATGTTACGATGACGCTAAACTCAGAAACTGCTCAACCCTTGGTTCCTACCACTCTAAATGTTGAGTGGCATACAAGCGATGCTAAGCAACTCATCCTAAGTCTTTCAGGAAGAGAAATGGAGATGGGTGAGCCCAAGTTTTTGCTTAAGCAAATCGCTCCTGGCCAATATCAAGGTGACATCATTCTCCCGGTTTGCACGGAGGATGCAATGACTTGGGTTGGTGAACTCAGTGATGGAGAGAATACCGTTTACCCTGCTATAAAAATGCAAAGATAAGGAATCGTTATGAGCCGCAATTGGTCCCTATTTCTCGTAGCTGCTTTCGCACTCGGGTTTGGCGTAAAGAGCTATTTAGATAACCAGAAAACGAAGCCAGAGCAAGTGGACAGTTCCACCTCTCAACAAACGGTATTGTTTGGGGAAAATAACCAAGCCGTCAATATCTTCGATGTGAATGACCCTCGCATCCGAGTCGTCTATTTTGGCTTTACTCGCTGCCCAGACGTTTGCCCAACTTCTCTTGCAATGCTGGCAGGAGCACTGAATCAAATTGACGACGCGCAAAAAACACAACTACGCCCGATGTTCATTTCTTTAGACCCAGAGCGTGATGAGGCCGATGCATCAGCAAAATATGCCCATTACTTCCATCCAATGATTGAAGGCCTATCGGCACCACTTGATGTAACGACACCTTTGGCACACAACTATGGTGTCATTTTCCGCAAGACAGAATTGGAAGGCTCGGAACTAAAATACACGCTGGATCATAGCTCTTACTTTTACTTCTTGAAGCCGGATGGCACGTTAATCACTAAAGTACCGCATACGCTCTCGCCGGCACCGATTGTTGAAGCCATTTCAAAACTAACGACCGAAGGCTCTTCAAATGACGGTTAAGTCAGTGCTGAAGCAATTTTTCAATTTCCTAACTCATACCAACCCCAATGTCGAACAAGACGTCGATACGATCATTGACGCCATTGGGGGCGTAGAGAACCTGCTAGAAACTGGTGCATGTGCGACTCGGCTGCGTCTTACCCTCAGAGCGACGTCCGTCATCGATAAGAACGCACTCAAAAATCATGGCGCGCATGGCGTCGTGATATTGGATGATCGTCATGTCCAAATCATATACGGCTTAAAAGCCAACACGTATTCGCAGATTATGGAAGAGCGCATCACAAAACAAAGTTAATATTTTTGCAGTATAGCTACCCTCTTTAAAAAAGGGCGGCTATACTCTTTTGGCTTAATTAACTCACTTATTTATTAACCAACGAAGAGGACACAAGATGATTGTATTGAATAACACTAACTGGGCATCGCAAGGGTAACCCTAACAGCACCAACTCTGTGGCATAACCACAACTCCCCTTCTCTGCCCGGTCTTCACCGGGGTCAACTCTATCCGAATTAGACCCTAATGCGATTTGTATTAAGGCGCTTTGTTGCGTCTGGGATAATTCAATAATGAATCAAACACATACTTTTTGTGACACATTAGTTTCAACTTCAAACCCTCTAAAACAATTGGGTTGGAAACCATTTTTTCAGCAACAACTGACATTAGACGATTACGACAACACTATCTTTGCTCGTGTAATTGCGCATCACCGAAGTGGTTATTTATTGGCAACAGAAACTGGGCAAGTTCATCTTAATGCCCACCATTCTTTACCCAACATGACCGTCGGAGACTGGGTAATCTTAAATGAAGATCAGCAATTTGTTCGCTTACTGGATCGCTTGAGCCTCTTTAGCCGCAAAGCCGCTGGCAGCAAAGTGGCAGAGCAACTCATCGCAGCCAATGTGGATACAGTGTTTATCGTCTGTTCCCTTAACGACGACTTCAATTTAAGTCGTATTGAACGTTATCTTGCCTTGGCTCATGAAGCCGAAGTCGAACCCGTCATCGTGCTTTCCAAAGCCGATTTGTGTGACAATACTGATGAACTAAAAAGCCAAGTACAGAAGCTCGACCCTCTATTAGCTATAGAGACAGTCAACGGCTTAGAAATAGAGAGTGCTTCTAAACTCATGGCCTGGTGCAAAGAAGGACAAACCCTCGCTTTTATCGGTTCTTCAGGCGTTGGCAAATCAACTCTTGTTAATGCATTACTCGGGCAACAAGAACAGGCAACTGGGCATATTCGTGAAGACGATAGCAAAGGGCGACATACAACTACATCGCGCTCTATCCATCTATTACCTGATGGCGGCATCTTGATTGATACTCCGGGAATGCGCGAGCTTCAACTAGCAGATTGTGAATCGGGGGTCAGTGAGGCATTTTCTGACATTGAGGCTCTCGCTCAGCGTTGTCGCTTTGGCAATTGTAAGCACCAAACTGAGCCAGGCTGCGCAGTTCAAACTGCGATTGCAAATGGCAAACTGGAGGTTCGTCGTTTCAATAACTATCAAAAACTATTGCGAGAACAAGCCTTTAACGGCGCGACTTTGGCAGAGCAACGAGCTCAAAGTCGACAGTTCGGGAAACTCACTCGAAATGCCATGAGTGATAAGCGCAGGCGCCAACAAAGTTATTAATTTGTTGCGTTTGAGTTGTCAATAAAATCAAAGGAGACGAAAGTCTCCTTTTTAACAACTTTATTAAAAACCATTACTCATAACTAATGATAATTTTCAACATAAAAATCTTATTTAAATAACATTGAGCAAACATTTAATCCAAAAACAAACTAAAACTAGACACAAAATATTACCAAGCTAAGATATGTGATATTCAGCAAGAAAATGGCTGAATTTATAAAAACAGGATAATTGATAATCATGTGTCTTAGTGACCAGAAGCAATGCTCACCCCTTGCAATACAAGGGCATTATCGCCGTGTAATGATGGACTATTGCCCTGCCACTCTGGCATAAAATTGCAGGAATGATGTATGCAACACAACAGCCTCGTTGCCCGATATGCTCGTGGTAACCTCGTCGTCCAGATCCTTGTCGGTATCGTCTTTGGTATTTTGCTCGCGACAATTTCTCCAAGCCATGCCGAAAGCGCGGGATTAATTGGTAGCCTTTTTGTCGGTGCGCTTAAAGCGATCGCGCCAATTCTTGTGTTTATTTTGGTTGCCGCTTCAATTGCAAACCAAAAGAAAAACCAACACACTTACATGCGCCCAATCGTTGTACTGTACCTGATGGGTACATTCTTCGCGGCGCTATCAGCAGTGGTTCTAAGCTTCCTTTTCCCGACCAATTTAACGCTTGTCACCGGCGCTGAAGGTGCAACGCCTCCTCAAGGTATTGCTGAAATTCTACGCACATTGTTGTTTAAACTGGTCGACAACCCAGTAAATGCACTAGTAGAAGCAAACTACATCGGCATTCTTGCTTGGGGTGTGGGTCTGGGTCTTGCACTACACCACGCATCGGCAACAACGAAGGCCGTATTTGAAGATCTAAGCCACAGCGTGTCTCACATTGTGCGCTTTATCATTCGTCTTGCACCATTTGGTATCTTTGGCTTGGTTGCTTCAACGTTTGCGACAACGGGCTTTAGCGCACTAGCAAGCTACGCACACCTTCTGGCGGTTCTTCTTGGCGCAATGATGATCATCGCACTCGTTGTAAACCCGGCGATCGTGTTCGTTAAAACCAAACAAAACCCTTACCCACTTGTATTCCGTTGTCTACGTGAAAGTGGTGTAACTGCGTTCTTCACTCGTTCAAGTGCGGCGAATATTCCAGTAAACATGGCACTATGTGAGAAGCTAAAACTGGACGAGGATACATACTCAGTATCTATCCCTCTAGGTGCGACCATCAACATGGCTGGTGCTGCAATCACTATCACAACACTAACGCTTGCAGCTGTGCACACTATGGGTATCGAAGTTGATCTACTGACTGCGCTACTTCTAAGTATTGTAGCTGCGGTTTCTGCATGCGGCGCATCAGGTGTTGCAGGTGGCTCTCTACTACTTATCCCTCTAGCGTGTGGCCTGTTTGGTATCTCAAACGACGTAGCCATGCAGGTTGTAGCGGTTGGCTTCATCATTGGTGTGATTCAAGACTCGGCTGAAACAGCACTAAACAGCTCAACAGACGTTGTCTTTACGGCAGCAGTTTGTAAATCAGAGCAGCAAAAAGCTCAGTAAGACTGACAGAACAAAGAGAAAGGGGAGCCGATGATGGCTCCCCTTTTTTGTTTAATTGCGCTCAATTACGCGGTGACCAAAGCCACCTCTTCAATTGAGAAATGCTTACTTGGCTCAACAAACTCTTGCTGCGCAGCAATAGTTTGCAGCTCCCATTCGCCTGCATGGTACGTTGCACTTAACACCCCGTAGCATGCGTCATGACAATGTTGGAAAGCTTGCTTGGGAGACCAGCCTTTTAAGAGTCCCGCGGTAAAGATAGCTGAAATAAGATCGCCCACGCCAACAGGTTGTTTAGCAAACTCAAATTGAGGACGCTTCGCAAGGTAAATGCCTTCTTGCGTAGCCAATAGCATGTTGAAGCTGCCATTTTCTAGGCAGTAAAGGTGCTTAACTAGCACCACTTTTGGACCTTTTTCTAGCGCACGTTGGCATGCGGTGATCGCATCGTCTAGTGAGTGGATTTCCATCTCAGAAAATTGACTTAGCTCGAATTGGTTCGGAACGATCACGTCCGCCATTGGCATCAAACGCGTTAGAAGATTTTCAGCAATGCCCGGAGCCACAATGCAGCCTTTGTCTGGCGCGCCCATCACAGGGTCGCAAACGTAAAGTGCGTTCGGGTTTGCTTGTTTCACTTTCGTCACGGTATCTTCAACAGCAAGGCACTGCTCTGCGCTACCTTGGTAGCCCGTCAATACCGCTTGGCACTTTTCCAGCGCGCCGATGTTACCAAGTCCACGAACTAACTCGCTGATGTCTTCAGCCGCAAACGCTCGCCCAGTCCAGCCTTCTTGATACTGCGTGTGGTTAGAAAATTGAACGGTATGAATCGGCCATACTTCGAAACCCATGCGTTGCATTGGGAAAACGGCACTGCTGTTACCAGCATGACCAAAAGAAACATGAGATTGTATAGAGAGGATACCTTGCATAGTACCTTACCTCTTATTGTAGTTATCGATAGTTCAAAGACAGCGGCAAGCGCCAGTTTTGCGAAACCAGTAGTGTATCCGACAAACCAAGATTCTCTAACTCAATTCTCCTCAATATCTTCAGAGTAAGTTGGCGCGCTGGTTTTCAACACCATCTTCTTAATTTCCATTTTGTCTTTATTCAGTGCGATTTCTAGGGTATCTCCTTCCCTTATCCCGAGCTGAGCCAGGATTACGCTTGGAATGACTACGGCGGTGTCGTCACCGATTTTAACAGGTTGACTTATCATCTTTCGTCCTCCAAATGTCGAAAATGAGTTTTCACGTCATTGGATGTCTAGCCTCAAATACATTAAGCTGACTTGGATTTGGCGTAAATGCCTAAAAGCAAAGAGCCTTCCACACCGCGTTTGGGAAGGCTCTTTCAGTATTATTTTCAATTTGCTAAAGGCTCATGCTTCGCAGCAATCAGACCGTAAGCACTCCAGCCTAGGAAGGTTACGATAGAGCCCCACATCATCGCTTCGTAGCCGGAGCCATAAAGCGCATAGAAGCTGTACAGAGAGCCAATCAGAGCGATAACGTTGGTGGTTTTCATCTCACGCTCTGGCACGTGCGCCACTTGCTGCATAATAAAGATTGCGCCCATACATAAGATGTAAGGAATAACGTTTGTTACTACCGCTAGGTTAACCAGTGCTTCGAACTGCTCGTTCAGCGTTGGAGAAATCGTCATTAGAGACAATACTGATTGGATGATAGTAATCGCGATCATACCTTTGATCGGTGTGCCGCGTTTGTCCACTTGAGAGAACAATTTAGGGAAGAAGCCCGCGTCAGAAGACGATTTGAACACTGACGCGATAGTGAATTGCCAACCCAATAGAGAGCCTGCACAAGCCAATACCGCCATACCCGCAACCACTTTACCAGCGGCTGAACCTAACATCACTGTCCATACGGTTGAGAATGGTGCTGTAGATGCAGCAAGCTCAGAGTTTGCAACGATACCAGAACAGATGTTTGTCGATACAATGTAAACCACAGCCGCGATTAGCGTACCGCCTAGCACTGCGATTGGTACGTTCTTCTCTGGGTTTTCTACCGCTTCAGAGTTCGCACAAGCTGATTCAAGACCAAGGAATGCCCATAGCGTCATCGCAATAGAAGCACTCACTGCCTCACCAAATGGCAAGCTGTGTGGGTTCCAAGCTTCAATGTACATGGTTGGGTTAAACCAGAACCAACCAACAATACCCAATGAACACACTGGTAGGATTACGCCCCACACGGTGAATGTACCAATTTGACCTGTGATTTTCGCACCACCGAAGTTAGCGAAAGTACAAATCCAAAGAATGGCGATGGTGTACAAACAGGTTTCGACCGGAGATAGGGTCACTTCAAAGAATGCGGAGCCGTAACCCACACAAGTAATCGCGATCGCAATGTTCGCAATAAGGAGCGACAAACCGTAAGTCCAGCCCGCCATAAATGCACCCGATTTACCGAATGCATAAGACGCGTAACCGTTCATACCACCGTCACGTTTACTAAAGCGACCACATTTTGCAAACACATAGGCCAACGCCAAAGAGCCCGCCGCCGTGATCAGCCAAGACAACACAGAAATGGTGCCCACTTGCGCCAGTTTACTTGGCAGCATGATGATGCCGGAGCCGGCCATGTTGATGAATGTCAGAATGGTTAACTGCACCACCGACATTTTTTTAGTTTCAGTACTCATAAATTATTCTCCACGAATAAGCGGTTCGCACCGACGCCGGAGCGTGGTGCGAACGGGTAGATTAATCTTTTAGGACATAACAATGTGCGGTAGTGCGACCGTTAACATCTTCAAGGTACACACCTTGAATTTCTGGCGCGAAGCCTGGGAAGCGGTTGATGCCTTCTTCTAGAGATAGGAAGTAATCCACCACGTGTGGGGTCCAGATTTCACCAGTGATCACACAGATGATGCCTGGAGGGTAAGGAAGTGCACCCTCAGCGGCTACGCGACCCACGGCCTCTTTAAGTGGTAGGTAATCGCATTCACCACGGAAGTATTTGCGTGTTGCCACGTCTGGTTTGTGAACCATTTGTGGGAAGTACTCGCTGCGGAACATCGCTTTTTGTAGCTGTTTCACGTTCAGCTCTTTGTACATGTCATGCATTTCCTGACATAGCTGACGGATGGTGTAGCCACGGTAGCGTTCTTTATTCGCTTCGTAGACGCTTGGAAGTACGATACTTAGAGGCGCATCATCACGGATGAATTTTTCGAATCGGTTAATTTGAGCCACAAGGTGACGGATCTTACCCATATCTTCCGCAGGAGTGAGTAGGAACAAGATAGAGTTCAAGTCACACTTCTCAGGGATGATGCCGTTTTCACGAAGGAAGTTCGCCAATAGCGTTGCAGGAATACCGAAATCTGCGTAGCTGCCGTCTTCTGCAATACCCGCAGTAGTTAGCAACAATTTACATGGGTCAACGAAGTATTGACCTTCACCGTAACCTTCAAATTTGTGCCAGCTTGCGTTTGGCTCAAACATGAAGAATTTCTTGTTCGTGGCGATCACGTCAGTGTCGTAGCTGCCCCAAGGTTGACCTTCGACTTCGTCTGGAATGAACGGACGAATCAATTCACAACTCTTAAGGATTTCTTTACGCGCTTCGATACCAGTCTTAACCGCATCACGCCATAAACGCAGACCTGCTTCGCCATCGTGGATCTTCGCGTTCACATCAAGCGCAGAGAACAGTGCGTAGAATGGTGAAGTCGATGCGTGCATCATAAACGCGTTGTTAAAGCGTTTGTGGTTACAGTAACGAGCTTGACCTTTGATATGGCGGTCTTTTTTGTGGATTTGCGATGTTTGAGAGAAGCCAGCTTGTTGTTTGTGAACAGACTGAGTCACGATCACACCTGCGTCTTCTGGTTTCAAATCCAGCAGCAGTGGTGAACAGTCTTTCATCATAGGGATGAACTGCTCATAACCAACCCACGCAGAGTCAAACAGGATGTAGTCACAAAGATGACCGATCTTATCCATCACGTAACGAGCGTTGTAGATAGTACCGTCGTAAGTACCAAGCTGGATAATAGCAAGACGGAAAGGACGTTCATCGCGTGCACGTTCTGGATCCACTTTCGCGATTTGAGCACGAATGTATTCTTCATCGAAACAGTGCTCATCCATACCACCGATGAAGCCCCAAGGGTTACGCGCCGTTTCTAAGTAAACTGGCATACCACCCGCTTGGATTAACGCACCGTGGTGGTTCGATTTGTGGTTGTTACGGTCGAACAGTACCAAATCACCTTCAGTTACTAGCGCGTTACACACCACTTTGTTTGAAGCAGAAGTACCGTTGAGTACGAAGTAAGTTTTGTCCGCGTTAAATACTTTTGCAGCGTGCGCTTGCGCTTGGTGTGCAGAACCTTCGTGGATCAGCAAGTCACCTAAATCCACGTCCGCGTTACACAAGTCACTACGGAACAGGTTTTCGCCAAAGAAATCGTAGAATTGTTTACCAGCTGGGTGTTTTTTGAAGAACTGACCACCTTGGTGTCCCGGACAGTCAAACGCTGAGTTACCCATCTCAACATAGTGCGTTAATTGCTTGAAGAAAGGAGGAAGCAGACGACATTCGTACTTGGTTACTGCTTCGTTGATTTGACGACAGTAGTACTCAATAGATTGTCTTTCTAAATCGATAACGCCAGTTAGCCAAACGTAATCTTCTGCCGAAACTGGGTTTTCATCCGTTACTAAGAAAACTGGAATACCGTAACCCGTTTCGGAAATCATTTTATGCAGACCTGCTTTAATGTCTGCTGAAGTAATAATAGCCGCACCAACGTCGGTTAATTCAACTTGCTCTAAAGGTTGTAAATGACGATTAAATTGTTCATCTAAAGATTCAGCTAATAAACTGAAGTCTTCTGGCATGTAATTACTAACACCTATAATTAAACGTTTCATTTGGAATATCTCTTTTTTGTTCTTTAAAATTGACAGGTACAGATATTACAAACTAAAATGATATTTAAAATTAAAAAAACAAATTTCGTGATTAAATTTTCATATTTAAAAGTCTTATTTTCTCGAATTAGAATTTCGCGACCTTCATCACTTTCCAATTGATAGTCCAATGATATTTAAACCAGAATTAAAAGGAAAAATAATTAAAAATTGTGTGACCACAACCATTATTGTTATAAATAAAATATCAATAAAATAATTTTTTGAGATTTACATCACTATATAATTATTAGGAATGTATTATTAGGGATGATAAATATTTTAATTTTAACTAAATTCAAACATATAATAAAAAAGCCATCAACACATGTATTGATGGCTTTTTACTTAAGGTGCAAAGGAAACACAATTCAATTAAATAAATGACTATCTAGTTTGACTCCATCATTCGACCATTGCTGATAACGTTTTACAGACATGCCTGACGAGTACATAGTGTGTTTACAATCCATGCACTCGACAAAATACAAGCCACTCATGCCAGCCATAACGTGCAGTCTACGGCTATCGCAACGCTTACAGGACAAGCGTTTTACTTTGGTATTGACGTCAATACGACGAGCAAAGTTTAACGTTTCATGAGAACATAAAGCATCAACAGCACTATCTTTAAATGGATGTTCACTCAACAAGTAATTAATGGCGTAATCATACACCGGGGGGATTGAAGATTTTCCACTTTCAATATTACTTATTTTAGCGACGGAAACACCTAATAAAGAAGCGAACTCAGCCTTACTGTACTCTAAGATAAACCTTGAAGAGATAAATTTATCTGCACTAATGATTCTCAACATACACAAATCTCTAATATAAATAAAAACAGAGATAAAAAATCATCTCTATTTATTATGAAACATGTAATGAAAAAGTTACTTCCTAGTGTAATTCTGCATATTAACTATGCTATTTTATTTTTACGTTATCTTGCGCCTAATTAATCATAAAATCAATAATCGACACCTAAATATAAAAGAACAATTTAAGATTTATAATACATTTTTTAATTTACATTATTAGATAAAGTAATGAGTACTATTCACCTATAAATCGGGACATCAAGTATTGCTCTTCAATCATTATTACTATCAATTGAAAAGGCTTGATCTAAGCCCAATAGCGGAAGTAAATAAAGAGGGAAAAACCTCTTTTTTAAGGTAAACAGATCCCATCTTAGTTAAGTACTAAAAATATGTTGAAAAATCGCATAAATAGTATGCACATCAGTAAAATGACTGCTTAAGTAAGTTTACATTCTGTTGTCGTGACTGATAGAGATACTGGCAAAAGAGCAAAAGAAAAGCCTCAATCTTGAGGCTTCTGGATAAGATAGGTTATGGCTGAAGGAAGTTTTGAGTGAAATCGAGCGCCTCTTTAGAGAGTTTTTTTTCGTTGGGCGATGTGCTTGCCTGGTCTTCTGCTGTTACCGTTGTCATGTTAGGCTGAAAATCTAGTGTTGATGCCTCCTCCCAAGCTTCGGAGGCGTCTTTATTCTCATCATTCAACACCGCATTGAGCTCCTCTTCCGCAGGAAAATACGCTTCGCGTTTGTACACTTTGTTAAGGGCTCGAATAATAGAGTGCTTTCTCACCATTCCTGAGGCCAGCTTTCTTTGCAACGGCTTCGCTATGGACTGCAATCCAACGACAACATCAACACCAATATTGGTTGCCACTTCATCACGTAACATACGCGCAGGTTGGTAGCCCATATTGGCAGCAAGAAACAGCCAAACGTAAGCAATTGCATTACCCGTTTTACCTTTATCCTTCCACGCTTCGCCAGCATGATACATCGCTTTAGCACTGCCACCTTCCGCGGCCCGTTCCAGCCAGTAGCAACCTTTAACCATGCTTTTTTCTGTACCAATGCCATTTAGGTAACATAAGCCGACTTGGATCTTGCCATCTGCACTGTCTTTTTCCGCCGCTTTCATAAACCAGTAAAGCGCATCTGCACTGCGTCCCGCACTATTGTCTGGTGAAAGCTGCCATTCCCCCATATAAATCATGGCATCAATGCAGCCTTCTTCGGCGGCAGTTTCAATCAGTTGGTTACCTTTTGGGATATTTTTTTCAGTTCCTCGACCAAAGACCAAGGCCTTGCCCGTCGAAAATTTCGCTTCGGTATCCCCTTCCATTCCCGCAATTGCGGTACGCCAGAAGTTTGCCTGCTCTTTTAAAATCACATCTTCGCGCATGCGTTCACTTAAGCGAACAATGCCGTACATCCCCGTCACATTGTCCAGTTTAGCGGCTTTATCATACCAATACAGCGCTTGGCGAATGTTGTCCTTTTCGGCTTCTTTCGCTAGAAATAAAATGGTGGGGATATGCCCGGTTTCTGCTTTGAACTCTCGCTCTTTACGCTCTTGCTCTCGCGCTTTATGCATCGCCTTTCGATAAGCGGCTTCGCGAGCTTTCCTCTCTGCCTCGAGTCTCTGTTTCCGCATCGACAACGAGATCATCCACACAAATATCAGGACGAGTGAAAGGCCAGTTGCCGCAATGGCAATGCCCATACTACTCATAAATAGCCTCTTTTGGTTTCAGGGCCCAATTCAACTCCCTTTCAGGGAAATCTTATGATTACGCGCCGACATAACGCCGACTACCTTCATTATATAACGACCACTTAGCGAAAATCTGAAGCTTGCGAAGACTTAATGGCGGTATTTTATTCAACATCACTGCAACTTATTTTTAAAAGAAAAATATAGCCCTCATTTTTATAGAACTTAATCACGGTTTT
Organism: Vibrio sp. 1401; assembly: GCF_033340295.1. Classification (NCBI taxonomy): domain Bacteria; kingdom Pseudomonadati; phylum Pseudomonadota; class Gammaproteobacteria; order Vibrionales; family Vibrionaceae; genus Vibrio; species Vibrio sp. 1401. The sequence goes on along the minus strand of NZ_JAWOWF010000012.1, from coordinate 67,769 downwards.
GGGGCTGAGACATTCTCATCCCCTATCATCCCCCCTTACTCATCCCATAAAAATTTACATTTTAATGATGTGCAGAATCTCTCACTATGCGCCTGTTTTATTATTTAATTTGTGAACAAAATCGACTGTGACAGAAAATTTGCACCTGTAAAAAACTTAACAGCCTGCTCTCACATTTTGCTGATGATTCAGTGTATTAGCATCTAATTGAACATTTCCTTTTTTGGCATCTGCCTTTCTAGCGTGTGCAAAACCTTCTTGATGATTGAGTCAGCGAAGGCAGCGCGCAGCTCAATATCAATTCAATAACAATGGATTTGTAAACGTGGACAATAAGACATTTAAATTATCAACAATTGCCAAAACCGTACTGCCTTTGATTTCCGTCGCGGTAATCAGCGGTTGTGGTAGTGATAGCACGAACGAAGATACGACGACCCCTGGCTCAGGCTTGTACCCTGCGGGAGAGAACGAAGTCGTCATTTATTACAAACGTGACGTAGCATCAGCTTCAACAGCCAGCGACTACGAAGGTTGGGGCTTGCACCTATGGAACGGTGAGGGCTGTACCAGCACAGATTTAGACGCAATGGGCATTCCGGGAACAGGAACGGATTGGTCTGCGCCACACCCATTCGATGGCATCAACGACACCTACGGTGCTTACTACGTACTGAAAATAAACCCTGACGCCTCTGACCCACACGAATGCATGAACTTCATTCTGCACAAAGGTGATGAGAAAGCGTTCGGCAGCGCAAACTCAAAAGTAGAGTTGACGAAAATCGGCGAATCGAAAGGTTTGTTTGGCTTCCACGGCAGCAGTGAACTTTACTACGAGCCAATAGAAGAGCGCCCTGTTGATATTGATGGTCAAAAAGCCCATTGGTTAGACGCCAACACCATCGCATGGGAAGCGGCGACCAGTGCGGATTCCATGAAGCTGTTCTACAGCCTTAGCAATGACATCAAAATGGATGAAGACAAGCAAATCTCTGGCGGTACAGCCGTTGAGCTGACAAAAGCTGGTGAGTTGTCTGATGGTCTGAAATCACGCTTCCGTCACCTTGCTAGCCTTCAAGCTGCGGGTATCGATGTCGATGACGCGACCTTGCGTACGATCCTGAAGTCACAAATTGTTATGGTGGCTTACAACGCAAATGGTGACGTCATTTCTGCAACTGAAATGCAAAAGCCGGGCGTTTTGGATGCGGTGTTTGCCGATTCCAAGGCAGGTAACGCGATCGGTCAAGAACTCGGTGCGATTGTGGAAGGCGGTGCCGCAACCTTCAAACTATGGGCACCAACTGCCCAAGATGTTGATCTGATAATCTACGATGAAAACTTAGCAGAAGAAGCGACCGTTGCCATGACGGAAGACCCAGCAACAGGTATCTGGGTTTCTGAGGCACAAAGCAACGTTGTCAACAAATACTATCGCTACCAAGTTAAAGTATACCACCCAACAACTGGCGTCGTTGAAACGCGTTTGGTAACAGACCCATATTCAATGAGCTTGTCTAAGAACTCACGATACTCGCAAGTGGTTGATTTAGATGATCCAAGCTTAATGCCTCAAGATTGGAAAAACTACGCACGCCCAACGGTTAAAAAAGACGAAGACCACGTCCTTTACGAGTCACACATTCGTGATTTCAGCTTTAACGACAGCAAAGGCACACCAAGTCTTGATGGCAAATATCTGGCGCTTACAGAACCTGAGCGTGAGTCTGTATCTCACTTACAAGCTTTAAAAGATGCTGGCCTAACAACGCTACATATCCTGCCTGCGTTTGATATTGCAACCGTGGATGAAGACGCTGACAAGCGAGTCGATATCACCGACACCGTGGGTAAACTTTGTGGCATCAAGCCAGAAGCCTCCATTTGTGAGACCGAAGATGACGGCAAAGTAATTGAAGAGGTATTAAATAGCTACGACCCAACAACGGGCAAAGCACAAGCGTTGATGAACGATCTTCGCATGCTAGACAGCTTCAACTGGGGTTATGACCCTTACCACTACACCGTGCCAGAAGGCAGTTATGCGACCGATCCTAACGGGTCTAAGCGTATTCTTGAGTTCCGCGAAATGGTTCAAGCGACGCATAAAATGGATCTGAAACTGGTCATGGACGTCGTGTACAACCACACAAATGCATCTGGTGTGAACGAAAAATCAGTACTGGATAAGATTGTCCCTGGGTACTACCACCGCCTAAACGTCAACACTGGCGGCGTCGAAAACTCAACCTGTTGTGATAACACCGCAACCGAGAACTTGATGATGGGTAAACTAATGGTTGACTCATTGATGGTATGGGCGGATGACTATAAAGTCGATGGTTTCCGTTTTGACCTTATGGGCCACCAGCCGAAAGATGTGATGGTTTACGCACTTGAAAAAGTCCGTGAAATTGACCCGAATACCTTGTTCTACGGCGAAGGTTGGGACTTTGGTGAAGTCGCGCAAAACGCTCGCTTCGATCAGGCGACACAAGTCAACATGGCGGGGACAGAAATCGGTACTTTCTCTGATCGTCTGCGTGACGCAGTTCGTGGCGGAAGCCCGTTTGATGGCGGTGTAGATTCTGAAGGTAAGCACCCACTTCGCTTTAACCAAGGCTTTGGTAACGCCGCTTACCCTAACGAAGAAACCAAAACTGACGCAGAGTCGGTGAATGGTCGTTTACACAACCAAGATCTGGTTCGTCTAGGTATGGCTGGTAACTTGGCTGACTACATCCTTCTTGATTACAAAGGCGAAACCAAGCTGGGTAAGAACGTTGATTACAATGGTGCGCCTGCAGGCTACACAAAAGTGCCATCAGAGAACATCTCTTACGTGTCTAAGCACGACAACCAAACATTGTGGGATAACAACGCCTACAAGATTGCGACAGGCACTTCATCTGCCGAGCGTGCACGTATGCAGTCTGTGTCCCTATCAACGGTGATGCTTGGTCAAGGCATTCCATTCATCCACATGGGTTCTGAGCTATTGCGCTCTAAATCTATGCAGCGCGACTCGTACGATTCTGGTGACTGGTTCAACCGTGTATTCTTCGACGGAAGCGACAATAACTGGAACGTTGGTCTACCACGTGAAGACAAAGACGGTGCAAACTGGGAGCTGATCAAAACCATCGTTGGTGACAGCACGGCGAAACCAGATTCAACCGACATCGAGCTGACTAAGCAACAATTCCTAGAGCTACTTAAAATCCGTAGCACAAGCGAACTGTTCCGCCTAGATACCGCGCAAGAAGTGATGAACCGTGTGGACTTCCGCAACGTAGGGAAAGACCAAGTGGAAGGCTTGATTGTGATGTCTATCGACGATGGTACATCAGCGGGTGCCGATTTGGATTCGAACTACGATGCTGTCGTGGCCGTTGTGAACTCAACATCAACTGAGAAATCTTTCAAAGTTGCTGGCGCAACTGGTTTCGAACTGCATGAAGTTCAACAAAACTCTGCGGATGACATCGTCAAAGGTGCAAGCTTCACCAATGAAACGTTCACAGTACCAGCACTGACAACAGCGGTATTCGTGCAGCCACAAAACGGCGCGCAAGGTGCTGGCCTACCAGTAAACACGGATAACAAAGACGTATCGAGTATTCCTCCTTACGGCGAAACCGTTGTTTACGTGAAAGGCACGATGAACGAGTGGTCTGATAGCAGTGATTGGGCGATGACCTTTATTGGCAACGGTATGTACTCTGTAACTGGCGTTCTTGAAGCTGGTGAACACGAGTTCAAATTCGCGGACTCTGGTTGGGCAAATCCAAACATCGGTTGTGATGCTGCGAATATAGCTTCTGGTTCACTAGAATTAGGTTCAGAAGGTAACTGTAAGCTGTCTGTTGCTGAAACAGGTAAGTACAACTTCACTCTGAACGCGCTACATGTTCAAGATGAAAGCGTAGAAAAACCGGTCGTGTCAGTGACCAAGTCAGCAGATGCACCAACATTCGGTGAAACAGCACTTTACTTACGTGGCACTATCACTACATGGGATGCTCCAGCACAAGACTCAACAGCGAAGTTCAGCTATGTTGCAAATGACGTTTATTCGCTAGACATTACCCTAGCGGCGGGCAACTACGAGATGAAAGTTGCGAGCGCAGACTGGGCAGCAGACACCAACTTCGGTGGTGAAGGCAGTGTTGAGCTTGGTAAAGCGCTGACGATGGAAGCCGGTGGCGGTAGCGCAAACCTAAAAATTGCGATTGCAGAAGCAGGAAACTACAACTTCCACTTCAATGCGGCTGACAAGTCGGCGCCAATCGTGACGGTAACGAAAAACTAGTTTCATTTAAAAACATCCGTAATGAAAAAGGGGAAGCATCACGCTTCCCCTTTGTTTTGTTGGCGTCACTAAATGGTGGATACCAAAATCAAAAAGGTGTTAGTTTCCCCAAATCTGTTCAACAAACTCAGGATGATCAATGAATGGATTACGATTGCCCTGAAAATCAAACACTTGTTGATTGCGGTTTCGTTCTTTTTCACTAACGGGATCATTTTTGTGCCAACGTTTCAGCATGTTTAACATCCAAGGTTCAAAAACCGTTGAACTTGAACCATCAAGGACAGCATCCGCATTGCTTGAATTGCCTTCCCAGTTACCTACAACATTTTCATAGCGGGTTGCCATGTAGAAATAAGCACGGGCGAAGTCGCCCTTAAACTCATCAATCGGCTCAAACACCGTACCGGAGTAGCCCAGACTAGTGCTTGCTTGTCCAAGTTTAGAGCCATTACTAGACACGTAGGTCGCGGTGCCCACTTCACCAAATGGCCAATTACTGCGCTTCGCGTTTACATAACCATCAGTTGCAAACAAGTGATGACCGTCTGAGTTCATCGGCTCAACCTTACCGCCAAACCAGCTTTTCGGAAAAGAGTGCTCACGGTTGTAGCAATCCCCTTCCGTTTTGTATTGGCCACATTGGTCTGTGACTTTGGTAAAGCTTACTGTATCGCTAGCAGATGGCTTTTCAGAGTACATATCGAGAATAGAGCCATCATTTTCATAATAACGATCAATATCGGCATCTTTTACCAAGGTCCAGACCGCAGAATAGCCTCGGCTGGAGTGATTACTGATAATGTTAAACAACGCTGTTTTTAGAGCGTATCCCGTCTTACCAGATGCCGCTTGATAGTAACCATCAACCACTGGTGGGGTCGTCGTTGTGTCACCTAAGTTAAAATCGGTGGTTTCACTTTTCGAGAATTCAGCGCCAGAAGCAAGAGTCTTATCTCCCTCAGTCAGCGTGTACGACCCCGCGCCACTGCCACAACAAATGCCGTCACCATACTCGTCTTGAATCGTGAATTGGTAGTTACCGTCAGCTAAGCACATGCTCTTTTCAATGGTGGTTGCTGACTCGTACCCCTGACCAGAAAACAGCACTTCGGCTTGGTTGTTTTTTAACGTCCAGCTAGTTTCTGAACCATAGTCATCTGTTGTGAGAGTCAAGACCACTTGGTGATCACTACAACTTTCTACAGGAGGTTGTGTACTCGTCTCAGTCGGTTGAAAATTATCGACGTAGACAACTTCTGAGCCATCAAAACTGGCTTCATCGTAAAAACGCAAACCGACGTTGATGGTCTTGTTCGAGCTCGCTGTGTAGTTGTGCGCGAGCTCTTGCCACTGGTTTATCTGTTGTGGGTTCGAGTAATTGTGATAACCATCAACCACCAGACGTGCTTTTACATTTCCTTCGGTATGATAAACCGAGACAGAAAACGGATAGGTTTTCCCTTGCTCCACATTAATGGTTTGCAAAAAGTCGGTGTTGCTTTGGGTACCTGTATTCACGACGACCTGGGCAACCAGACCACCCGATTTGATTTGCTCGCTGCTTGGCGACACTGTAATGCCCGCGTCAATCTCTGACCACTGCGTAGGTACATTGCCATTCCACTGCTCAAAGTCACCGTTGATAATTTGGCTATATGCAAACGGAGAGCTAACAGCAGCAAGGAGACAGAGGGAGTTCGTTATGGATTTCATTATACTTTTCCATTAGTTATATAAATCCCAAACACGATAAACATATTAGTGGGGCATAAGTAATCCTTCAGTCACATTTTTACGTTGCACAAGTGTTAATTTACTTTTTAATGTGCAGCTTATCTCACAAATATCCATCTGCTGAAAACAAATGCCAATACAAAAAGCGAAGCAACTTGTTGGCTACATCGTCGTAAAACCATTAAGGGAAAAGTAAAACAGACAGAAACAAGCCAAGTGTGAGCCTATGGAGGTCAGCAACAACACTTGGCTTGTTTATAAGAAAGCTTGTGGTCAGCTCAACTGGTGAGCATCAATTCTGGATAATTCCTTAAGGTTTTACCGCAAAGAATCGTCCTTGTAGTGGCGACATCAGAATCTGATATTGACCATTACTCGGAGTAATTTTTTCATTCGTGAGCAAATCCACCAACTCACCAGTACCAACACTCTCCTGAGTAAGAGTGACGCTTCTAGCGCTCTCTAAGGTATTTAGCGCAAACAAGACTTTGTCCGAACCAGATTGTTTCAAGTCCACATAACTGCCGTTACTCGCAACTAAATTCGTGCGTGACCCTTGATAAAGTGCAGGATGCGCATCGCGCATTGTCATCAGCGATGTCACATAAGATTTGAGATCGGCTTGGTTTGCATCAAGCGTCGCCGTCACGCCTTCAATTTTCGCACTACTGCGCGCAACGTGATCATCGCACAAACCTTGAATGGCGCAGGTGCTGTTGTCTTCTTTTGCGGCAAAACCATCCACTTGATCCCCGATTTCATCACCGTAGTACAACGTGATTGGCCCGGTGTACGCCGCTTGGAAAGCAAACGCGGCTTTATGGCGTAACCAATATTCTGCATCATTCACATCCGCCAAGTTTCCGCGCTGTAACAAGTCACCAAAGCGCACTAAATCATGGTTGCCGATCATCAAATTCGGCTGCGCATGTGTTGGATATTGGTTGTGTGTGCTGTAGCCGTTGTCTAACCAATCCGCACCGCGACCACCCACGCCGCTCTCATTCACGGCCAAAGTTTCAACGATGCGATATCGCATAGGGAAGTCAAACGCAGAGCACAATGCTGGATCGCTGTTCGATCCATACGCCTCATTCGCGATTTCAGACTCCCCTTTCCAAATCTCTGCCACCATATAGCCCAACGGATTCACTTGTTCGCCTTTGCTATTGGTGTACGTCACACTTTGTGAGGCTTCATCGACGGCTTTACGAAGTTGTGTCCAAGCGTCTGTCGGAACTTGATAGGCTTGATCTAAACGCCAGCCGTCAATCTTCAGTTCTTTGATCCAATACGTTGCCACTTCTTTGTAGAAATCGAGACTGGCCGGGTAATCAACGGGATTGCTCGATCCCGATGGCAACAAACCGGAAGGAGATGGTTTGATCAAACCATCTTTGTGATGACCAAATACACCATCAAAAAACACGTATAAGCCGCGTTTGTGTGCTTCCTCGACCAAGGTTCTCGCCGTTTCTAAATCACCAAAACGTGGATCAATGGTGAAGTAATCCGTTGCAAAGTAGCCCGTGGCATCCAGACGATCGGCCCAGTGCTCTTGGCCCGCTATCGCTTCCGATTCAAAAACTGGCGTCAACCAAATCGCGTTCATCCCTAAATCTTGGATGTAATCGAGTGAATCAATCACTCCTTGCAAATCGCCATTATGATGGCTGGTGCCATAACCTGTACCGTGACCAATGCTCGCATCACCATCCACAAAACTCTCTACCATGATTTGATAAGTACGAAGTTGGTTACTTTGCGCCATGACATTGGCTTGGCAAGCATAACTGGTATCCGGTAGCGGAGTGCTGCTATTAGTGTCGCCACCACCAGAAGAATTACACGCAGATAAAGCACCAATCACACTTAACGCAAGCAACGATCGAGGCAGGCGATGGTTACGTAGGATATTACGCATTTTATTCTCCCTAACTTACTCAAATAAACTACGGAAATTTGAGTAATAAAATTAACCCCGACATGTGTTTCATGCAGGGGTTAATAAATAAAAATAGATTTTAAATAACTGAATGGAATATTATTGGCACTTATTTACCATGACATGAACAGGTTTGCCTTTTCCTTCAAACTGAAGACTCCATACATATTTACCATCTTCTTTAATATCAACCGAAGTGTCCGTACCGTAACCACCAAATGTTAATGGTGTTAATTCACCAACGTTCATTCTATTACCTTTTGCGGTAAATTGTGGGAACCACAACTCGGTCGCGTACTGCATTTTGTAGGAGCCTACTTTTTCTTGAACCACGGCTTGGTAGAAATTATTCCCTTTGTAGGTGTATTGACGCTGAGGCACGTGTTTCCAATCGGAATCCGCAAAAGTACCCACCACAAATAGTGGTTTAGAAATAGGTCCTTTCGCTGTGCTATCTGGGTTGTCACACGCTTTCATGAAAGCAACCACTTCGTCTTGAGACATATTAACAACAGGCTCTGCGGCCGCTTCTGGTTCTGCAGTCGATTGACAACCCACTAAGGCAACAAGTAGAGCAGCAGCAAGAGAGGTCTTCATCATGTTCATTTCACGTAATTCCTTTTTAGTATATCCAAAGCAAAATAAACTCAACGGTTAAAAGAAATATTAATCGTTATTAAAATGGAAATATCAAACGCCAAATAAATATCGTCAGATTGTGAATTTAAATCACTTCGAGAAGTTTGTTTATTTCCTAAGTACAAAAAATAAATTAGGAACTGCCATTAATTATTGATCCAACCTATATAAAAAACAAAGTAATAAAAATAATTATGTGAATAAGGTAACTCTATGTAGGGGTATTTTTATTAGTTTATTTTCTATGAAAAAGGTCAGCATTTCGCTGACCTTTTTTATCTGATTATTTTCTATTTACGGCTTTCACAAACACTTGTTGTGCACCTTCAATACCTAGCTCTTTTGCTTCATCAAGCAAAGTGAGCGCTTTCGGAATATCATTCGCTGCGACTGCCGCTTCAATTGAGCTGTAGTAGTAGCTAGTAAGGTCCGTACCTTGGGGAATGTTGTCGTTTTTCGCAACAATCTTAGTATTCACAATATCATTCGCGGATACCGAAAAGCGGAACTGACCGAGTGGGCTATGTTTCGCTAGAGGGTCTGCAATATCTGGCGGCTGAGTGTGACGCGCCATGGCGAAGGCTTTTGCAGGGTGTAAAACTTGTGTACTTCCTTTTAGATCGGCGGAAGTCGTGTAAACCAACACATGCAGATCGTTACCTGTCATGTCTGGAATCACATTGAGATCAAGTACGAATTTATCGTTGTCCAACAGTTTTGCTGGTTCGTACTTAAACTTTGAAAAATCTGCTTGGTAAATGGTTTCTCCTGCCGAGTTCATCACTGCGACATTAGGAGCATAAAATTGAAGTTCTTTACTTACGAATGTCTCTAATTTGATATCGAGACTGCCACGGTTACCTGGAAGAGCAAACGCTGCAATAGCGCCAGCACTGTTACCATCCAACAACATTTGGCTTTTATCAGTCAAAGCGAACTCAGTAACCACAGGCACGTTAAGCGGTACCCATTGAATATCACCCGATTGCGTGATCACTTGTTGCTGACCTTTTGGACTCATCTCTACTTGTTCTACAGACGCACAACCAGTAGCCAACATGCCCAGCAGTACGGGAGCAAGCCATTTTTTCATTACTGTCTACCTCGACTCTTTATTGTTTTTTAAATAAATACAGCCAGATAAGTTCTGGCTGTATCATTCTAGGACAATTTAGGACTTAGTGGTTAGATGATTACCACCAAGCTTCAGCTTGTACACCGAATTGGAACGTATCGTCTGAACGACCGTTGTCAAATGTGTTTGAGTTGTCTTCTTTGTCAGCCGTTAGGTAAGAAGCGTAAACACGGATTTCAGGACGAGCCCAGAAGCTAGAGCCAGCAGACCATGCTTGAGCAACAGTTAGCTTACCGTATTTGTTTTCTTCGCCGTCGTTATCGTCGATAGCGTAACCAGCTTCGAAAATAGTTTTGTGGTTGTCATCCCATTTGTACATTGGACGAACAACAACAGACATTGTTTCCCACTTGTCTTGGCCAGCCCACATGTCTTCACCAACACCGTACACTAGCTGGTGACCCATTTCCCAGCTGTCGCCCATGCCGATTACACCCCAGTTGATTAGGCGGTAACCAGATGCACCGTTGTCAGCTTCTGCGCCGTACCAGCTACCGTCGCCGTAGAATGCCATTGTTTTTGAGTAACCTTCAGTACCGTACTGAAGCACTGTTTTGTTGAAACCAGCGTCTAGACCTTGAGTCAATTCTGCTGTGAACATTACGCCGTTTTTCGCATCTTTAGTGCCGTTTGGCGCAGCGTCAGTTTCGTTAAGAATTGCGTAGTTCAAGCCCATTTCTAGAGAGCCGTTGTCCCATAGAGGAAGACCTGCGTAACGTACGTCTAGAGTGTTTACGTTTGTTGCGCCGCCATCGTTGCCTGGGTCTGCGATATCGCCGCGGTCGTTACGAACCCAAGCGAAAGAAACTTTACCAGGACCAGCTTCGATACCTTCAACACCAGCGCCCGCGCCAGAGATGTTCCAGTAGTAGAAGTCAGAGATATGAATGTCGTGACGTTGGTAGTAGCGTTTACCTGCCCAAAGCGTTGCTTCAGGAGCAAAGTTTAGTAGGCCTTTAGCTTGAACGTTGAACTGACGTAGTGCGAATTGTGCATCGTCTACACATTTCACTTCGCCGTTATCCAAACCACAGTTAGCAGAAGTGCTTTCCCAGTCGTTTGAACCGTTAGAAGTCATTGCAACCATAGAGTCTACGTAGAACGTTTTGCCGTTGTTGTTGTAAACTTCTTTACCTAGTTGAATCTCGCCGTAGATATCGCTTTCATTACCTAGACGACCGATCTTGTTCTTTTCGAATGTTAATTGTTGACCACCGTCAGCGTTCACGCCAACGCCAGCACGCATGTAACCGTGGAAATCCACTGCGAATGCAGAACCAGCAGCTAAAGTTGCAGCTACAGCAGCAGCAATTGCACTTACTTTTTTCATTCTTAACTCCATTAAGGGTATTTATAATTCTGTCTTCCCTGCTCACTCTTTTAGGTGAATATAGGCAGTAAAAACACACCTAAAGAAAGAGAGGTAAGATGGGAACGAATCCCCGTTTGTTTCAACAGTTGTGAGATTACCCGAGGCGTACAAGGATGACTTCCTCCGCCCTAAACTAATTTAAGGGGGATGAGAAGGGAGTAGAAAATTTACCGAATGGTGTTTTTTCGAGTCAGATCACCAATCTAGGGAGGAATTAGTAAGTTTGTTCGGTTTTGAGCCGCTACAAAGTGATAGCCATTTCATATTTTTGACTCTAAGCCGTCACATAAAGTAATTAAATTACACGAATATTTTTATATTTAGGGTGGTTGACCTTAGTAAGACAAAGTTTTTAACTTATAGTTTCCTAAAGGTAGCAATAAATATTAAATAAAGTATCTCCGATGACACGACTTCTCTCTCGCCCCTACCCCCTGGGCGCAACATTGAATAAAGAAGGCTGTAACTTCTCTATTCATGCTCCGGGCGTAAAAGACATTCAACTGGCATTGTTTGCAAACGATGGCAGCTACGAGCTTCACGGTTTACCGAATGAATACGCTGGCATACGTCATACTTTTATTCCAGATATTAAGCCGGGGCAAAAATACGGTTACCTTGTCTCCCACAAGGACGAGCCACTGTTAATTTCTGATCCGTACGCAAAATCAATAGATAAAGCCCTCCACTATCACCCTCCCTACTCTCCAGCCAAAAGTTTCGATATGCCGAAGTGCGTCGTTATCGAAGATGATTTTGACTGGCAAAACACGGATCACCCGCGTATACCCAGAGAAGAGATGGTATTGTTTGAGACGCACGTCAAAGGGCTTACCCAACGCCACCCAGAGGTTGAGGACAAGCTGAAGGGGCGCTATTTAGGTCTTGCATCACCTGAAATGCTGGCCTTTTACAAACAGCAAAACATCAACACGCTGCAATTGCTACCTGTCGCAGCATGCATGCATGAGCCTCATCTACTAGAGATGGAAAAGGTCAATTATTGGGGATACAACCCTTATCTCTTTATGGTGCCCGATCCGCGCTACGCAGAACAAGACGCCGTTACGGAATTAAAAACAACAATTCGCGAATTGCATAAAAACGGCATTGAGGTGATTCTCGACGTGGTTTACAACCACACTGCTGAAGGTGGTGAAGGGCCTACAATCTTCAACCTGAAGGCCCTCGATTCCCGTTTTTACATCAAACATGGCAACCACTTCGCCAATTACACCGGCTGCGGAAATACAGTGGATCTCACCTACCAACCAGCCTTAAACCTTGTGATGGATACATTGCGCTACTGGGTTAGCGAATTTAAAGTCGATGGCTTCCGTTTTGACTTGGCTGCAACGTTAGGTCGACAGGGCGATGATTACAACCCAGAAGCAGCTTTCTTTAAAGCCGTTGCGCAAGACCCAATTTTGCGTGAAACCAAATTGATTGCCGAGCCTTGGGATATTGGTCCAAATGGCTACCAAGTGGGTAACTTTCCATTTGGTTGGAACGAATGTAATGACAAACTGCGTGATATTTCCCGCAGTTTTTGGCGCGGTGATCAAGGCTATTTAAAAGAGTTTGCCACTCGATTAATGGGCTCTCGTGACATTTATAGTGCAGCGAACTGGCCATACAAACTCACCGTAAATTACATCACGTATCACGATGGCTTCACACTGCAAGATTTAGTGTCTTACAAGCACAAACATAACGAAGCCAATGGCGAAGAAAATCGCGACGGTCACGGTGACAATCGTTCAGAAAACTACGGTGTTGAAGGCGAGACGGAAAATCTGATGATTATCGCCACGCGTGAAAAGCAAAAACGCAACCTTATTGCTAGCTTGCTGTTTGCCTTCGGTATCCCACACATTCTCACTGCTGATGTTCTGTCTCACACCCAAGGCGGTAACAATAATGCCTATTGCCAAGATAACGAAACCAGTTGGCTGAACTGGGAAGAGACAGAACGTAAGCAACATTTCAAAGCATGGATGTCACAAATGGTCGCCAACCGAAATCAATACATGGTGCCATTTATCCGAGCTTTCAGTGGCGAGAATCGCAATAACAACCGTATTTTCTGGCGCCGTACAGACGGTCGCTTAATGGAGCACGATGATTGGAACCGTTTAAGCTCTGTCGCACTTCACCTTGGTATCGGTAAAGAAGGGCAAGAGCTGGTCTACCTCATCAACCAAACTAACGCCACAGCTCGCTTTAAGCTCCCCAATGAGCGAAAGCAAGAATGGGTGACGATCTGTGATACAAACGTACGTAATCTCAACCCAGGACATGCTGAAGGCGAAGTCTTGCTGTCACCCACCTCGATGGTGATTTTGCACTATCAACCAAACCAAAGCACACCAAAAGGTGAGCAAACGCATAGCTAAGTTATAAACGCTCCAAAAAAGGAAAGCCGATGCATCTCAGTGCTTCGGCTTTTTTGTTGGTTAGATGTGCCTAACTCATTATTCGCAAGGCGGCGCTAGGTGAATCAAAGCTAACCCACCCAGTGACGTCTCGCGGTATTTCTTGTTCATGTCCTTGCCCGTTTGGTACATGGTTTCAATCACCTTATCCAACGAGATCAAACATTTACTATTACGCTTTAGTGCCATGCGAGATGCATTGATCGCTTTCATTGCGCCCATTGCATTACGCTCAATACACGGTACTTGCACTAAGCCACCTATTGGGTCACAGGTCATGCCTAGTGAGTGCTCCATGGCAATCTCAGCCGCAATACAAATTTGCTCATTGCTGCCACCACGTAGCGCGGTCAAGCCAGCTGCCGCCATAGAGGAAGATACACCGACTTCGCCCTGACAACCCACTTCGGCACCCGAGATAGACGCATTGGTTTTGTACAAGATGCCAATCGCACCGGATACAGCAAGGAAGTCTTTAAGCTGTTTAGTATCGAGCTCTTTGATGAAGCGATGGTAGTACATCAATACCGCCGGAATCACACCCGCCGCACCATTAGTTGGCGACGTTACGACTTGTCCACCAGCCGCGTTTTCTTCACTCACAGCAAAAGCAAACAGGTTAATCCAATCCATGATTTCCATCGGATCGTTTTCGATTGCTGCATTTGCTTCAAGCTTCTTCAGCAAGTTTGGCGCACGGCGGGTCACGTTCAAGCCGCCATCCAAGATACCTTCTGTCTCGAAACCGCGCTCCATGCAACGCGTCATCACACGCCAGATCTGCTCTGCGCGTTGATTGATGGCTTCCATATCCTGAAACGCTTGTTCGTTTTTCAGAATCATGCCGCCAAGGCTCATGCCATTCTTCTCTGCCTGTGCCAACATTTCGTCCGCACTGGAGAATGGGAACTCAACTTCTACGGGCGCAGTCGCGCTGCCATTTTGCAGTTCATCCGCCGTTGCGATGAAACCGCCACCGATAGAGTAGTAAGTTTCAAACCCAACCTGATTGCCGTGCGCATCTAACGCAGTAATCGTCATTCCATTCTCATGCAGAGGAAGGTTCTCTTCATGGAACAACATGTCCGTTTTGTAGTTGAATTCGATTTCATGACGGCCATCGACAGACATCATGCCCTCTTCAATCGCCTTGCGCATCGCTTTGTTCGCAGAAGCGATTTTGATGGTATCTGGTTTGTTACCCAACAGACCCAAAATGGTTGCACGGTCAGTATGGTGACCAATCCCCGTTAACGAGAGTGAGCCGTATAAATCGACTTGAATACGAACCACTTTTGCCAAGTTCGATTCAATCAAACGAGTGAAGTGGTAACCCGCGATCATTGGACCATTGGTGTGAGAGCTAGAAGGACCCACACCAATCTTGTAAATATCAAAGATGGACAGCATAAACTTACCTATTACGACAATGCAGCATAAAGCCAATCAGGGAGAACCATACAAGCAGCGATGGTCGCCACAGCGAACACCAACAGCCCATAATGGCTTGCGGTTGGCTTTGCAAAAAGATGTTTTTGATTATTGATAAAGATTTGTTGCTCGGCAGTCACAGCGCCCCAACGACGGCTCACTAACACACCAAACAAAAGGAAGACGAACGTACCAATTGGCGCGAACCACGGCCAAGCCACGTCGAGATACATCGCAGTAAACACCGCAATCACACTCATGATACTGCCAACGATCACGCCTTTCTCATTGGCTTTCACCCAGAATAAACCAAGCACGAATGAACCCAAACGGATACCAACAAAGATAGAAGTCAGACTAGCGATGGTTTTGAGTACCGATTCATTCGATACCGCCAGAAGAGCTGGCACTACCACCATAGCCGCAGCGAGCAAACTCATCTTTCTTGCGACTTTTTCGTAGTGCTCATCATCGGCACTCTTGCGAACGAAACGCTTGTAGATATCGAACGTTGCGACGGTCGCCATTGAGTTGTAGGTAGAATCCAAGGTCGACATTGCGGCCGCCGCCAATGCGGAAATGATCAAACCAACGACGATTGGGTTAGTGTGGTTGAAGACGAAATCCAAAATCACTTCGTTGCTGTTTTCAAACGATTGATCTTGATAGAAAACACTCAAAAGAACACCGAGTACCGCGAAGAATAAGTACACAAAAAATGCACCGTAACCACACAACAGCATCGACTTCTGCGCCGTCTTTTCACATCTCGTCGCTAACGTGCGTTGGATGATCAATTGGTTGGTGCCGTACACACTCAAATGCAAAAAGCTCACGGCAACCACGCCAGCCCAGAGTGTGGTATCTACGCCTAAATCAAAGTCTAAGTTGATGATATTCAGGTGATCACGAGAAAGGTAATCTGCCGCATTAATCTCTGTCATTAGAATGGCAAAGATAGCGATGCTGCCCGCAACCAATACTGCAGATTGCAACATATCGGTCCAGATCACCGTGGAAATCCCACCCGCATAGGTATAGCAAGCGGTGAAAATACTAATGTAGATAATAGCTTCAGAAATACTGATAGGCAGAACTTGCACTAAGATCAGCGCCACGGCATACAAAATCACACCCGCAGAGATACATTGAACCACAATGAACACAATCGAGTTGATGGTTCTTGCATACACCCCAAAGCGGTGCTCAAGATATTCATAAATCGAAGTCAGACCCAGCTTATAGAAAACAGGCACAAAGAAAATGACGGTGAAAAAAATAACGATGGGATAGTTAAGGTGAATACTCATCGCTTCCATGCCAGAGCTATAAACCCAACCTGGCATCCCTACAAACGTCATCGCACTAATGTAAGTCGCAAGTATCGAAACACCTGCCGTAAACCAGCCAAATTGCTTTCCACCCGTAGAAAAGTCGCCACCATTGCTGTAGCGCTTATTCACTAAATAGCTGATTAATATGGTGATTAACACGTATAACGCAATCACCACAAAACTTGAGTACGTAACCATTTCAGGGTTTCCATAATTCTGGGTGCTAATTATTTGTGCTTGGATATTACTTTAAAAAAGCATATCTAAACGATAATACCGCCATAACTGTGACTAAAATCACCAATATAGACGGTTATATATTCAAAAATGCCAAAAAGACCGATTTAATGAGACTCCCATCACTAAAAACCACTAATTGGGTACGCATTCATTTTAAAATTGATATTGATCACGGATCTAATGACCTTAAAAAAACTATGATTCACCACGACACGAAATCGAAGATGATCCCAATAAGATCGTGTTCTTTAAGTTTGAATAGCAACAAATCCTAAGTGAAATAGAGGTTTATCGGTCATGAATGCCAAAAGACACATGAGCGAAGTTCCTATGATTCAAAGGGTAGCTGCCTATCTAGCGATACTGGTTGGTTACTTTTTCTATTGTTATAACTTTGTAATTATTGACTACGTACGCCCATACATCGTTGAAGCGTATGATGGTATTAGCCTGTCAGACACTGCCCAGTTCTATACATGGCAGTCGGTTGGTGCGCTTATCGGTGCATTGAGCTGTGCTTGGTTCGCAACAAAATTTGGTAAGAAATCCACTCTTATTACCATCACAGCCCTAAACGGTGGCGCAACGATCATCAATATGATGTTCACCGACTACACAACATGGGCAGCAATGCGTTTCATCATTGGTTTGTCACTGGGTGGTTACTTCACCGTGGCAGTAAGCTTGATGATCGGCCTATTTACGCCAACGGTACGTGGTAAGTTGACGGCATTCGCGTCTTCTATGTTCTCTGTAGCACTGATGGTAATGGGTGCATATGCAGCATTTATTGCAAGCATTGATGCACCATGGGAAAGCCTAATGCTTGTAGGTGGTATCCCACCATTGGCAGCAGCTGTTGTCATGATCTTTGTACTACCTAGCGACAGCAAAGTGATCGCTTACGGTGAAGAAGAGCAAGCAAAGGCAGAAGAATCAAATGCACCAGCGAAAAAAGGCTCTTGGGGCGAAATGTTAAGTAAACCTTACCGTAAGATCACTCTAACGTGTCTATTGCTGGCTGGCCTTAACTTCTACGGTTTCCAATTCTTTGGTGGCTTCGTAACCACTTACCTACGTGATGTGCGTATGTTCGACGGTGCAACCATCGGTCTCATCTTCTCTATCTCAGCGTTTGGTTCACTGTTTGGTGCGTGGTTCTGGGGTTGGGTAGCTGACAAATTCGGTCGTAAGGTGAACGCATTTGGCTTCATCCTAGCGGGCATCATGGTTTCAATCTTCTTTGTTGCACCTGGCGACATGGTGATTGGCGGCCTAAACATGCTGGCTCTACTTGGTCTGATTTACAACTTCGGTCTGTCTTCTTCTGCGGTATGGGGTGGTTACTTCTCAGAACTGTTCCCAGCACACCTACGTAGCTACGGCGCGGCGCTATTCCACGGCGGTCGTATCCTCGGTATGTGGGCACCAATGGTACTTATCTTCATCCAAGAACGTACCGACCTACAAACCGCAATGTGGGGTTCACCAATCGTATGGATCCTTGCTGGTCTTCTATGGCTATCACTGCCAGAGACACTAAAAGGCGGCGTGTTCGATAAGAGCAAAAAAGCCGAAGCAGCAAAAGCGTAACTGAATTTCAAAAACTCCGGCTGGCTCCCCGGCCGGATGAAAAAACTTAATTTCGAGTCCTGTTCCCAAAGCCGACTCGACAGCAAATAAGAGAGTTTATTATGTCTAAATATCAAGAAGCGAAACGCGTTGTACGTGAATACTTCAGCGCAATGGAAAACGCAACTCACGAGAACGTGGCAGAAGTACTAAAAGCACACACTTCAGAAGATTACCTATGGCGTGGTGTTTACCCATTCCGTGAGCAACAAGGCGCTCAAGCAGCGGCTGACGTTTTCTGGGCTCCTTTGATGAAATCAATGACTCGCATGCAGCGTCGTCAAGACATCTTCATCGGTGGTGAGAACGAAGTAACATCAGGTGAAATCTGGGTAATGAGCATGGGTCACTTCATGGGTCTATTCGACGCTGAATACCTAGGCATGCGCCCAACTGGCAAAATCATGAACATCCGTTACGCAGAATTTAACTGTGTTGAAAACGGCAAGATCACTAAGACTGGCCTATTCCTAGACCTTCTAGGCGCGATGGACCAAGCGGGTTGTTACCCACTACCACCATCAACAGGTAAGCACTTCGTATACCCTGGTCCTCGTAACCACGACGGTCTACTGTTCGAAGACGCAGCACCAGAAGAAGGCGTAGCAACACTAGCACTAGTGAACAAGATGGTTGATGACCTATCTGCACTGAACGACAGCGGCGCTATGGGTTGCCCACCAGAAGTTCTTGAGAAGAGCTGGTCTAAAGACATGATCTGGTACGGTCCATGTGGTATCGGTGCGTCTTACACAATTCCTCGTTACCAACAGCAGCACCAATTGCCGTTCCGTAACAACCTGAAAGACAAGAAGTTTAATGGCCACGTATGTCGTTTCGCAGAAGGTAACTTCTCTTGTTTCTTCGGCTGGCCAAACCTATCTAACACGCCAATCGGTGGTTTCCTAGGTATGACAGGTGGTGAAGTACGTGCAGACATGCAAGTGGTTGACGTTTACTACCGTGACGGCGACAAGCTATCTGAGAACTGGGTACTGATCGACCTACCTTACTGGCTAAAACAGCAAGGTCTAGACGTATTCGAGCGTACTCAACAGATCCTAAACCCTTCTCTATAAGAAGTCCTAGGGGCGGATTGTCAACCCGCCTTTATGTTGCCTGAATCCCCTCTCGGTTCAGGCGACATGCTCCCAACTCGTGCCTCAAGGATGGGGCACAACCTCAAGATAGAACCCTTATTCAAAACGGGCATGAACGCACGGTGGCTTTCTGCGCCCTGAATAATGAGATTGATGATGAAAAAGTCGACCCTTTCTGCAGTGATTTTAGCAGCGCTTACTTCTAGCTCAGCCTTTGCTGCACACACTTTTGTTAATGACGCTGGCGACAGCCTAACCATCGATGGCCGTTTCGATCTTCGCTACCAAGACCGTGGCGGTGATGACAACGGCGAATGGAACAGCGGCAGCTCACGTTTCGGTTTGAAAGGCCAAATGGGTCTGGATAACGGCTGGACTGGTTTCGGTCACGCGGAATGGGGCTACAACTCTGGCGCGAACGGCGAAAACATTTACGACCGCTTGCTATACGCAGGTGTTGATCACGAAAAATATGGCAAGATTGCTGCAGGTACTAAGCAGTGGTCTACCTTCTACGACGTAGCATGGTACACCGATTTAGGTCGTGTATTCGGTACTCGTGGCTCAGGTGTTTATAACCTAGCTGACTGGGGTATCGCATCCGGCGCGGGTCGTGCAGAAAACTCAATTACGTACCGTAATTCAATCAATGAAAAAGTGAGCTACGGCTTTACTTACCAAACCACGCGTGAAGGTGTTGCTCTAGCAAATAATGCGACAGCCTCACTGAAAAACGGCATAGGTGCGTCTATCACTTACAAACCCGTTGATGGCGTAACACTGGGTGCGGCTTACCATCAAAATGAAGTTGCGGATCTAGACGCAAGCGTGGTTGGCGTAGAAAACGGCGACAACATGCGCATCATGCTATTGGGCGCAAACTACAGCAACGGTGGCTTCTACGCGGGTGCGACTTTCCACGTTGGCGAAAACTGGGAAGCAGTGAGCCAAGGCGGTACGGACGTAATGTTCGATACCCTAGGTGGCGAAATCTACACTTACTACCACTTCGATAACGGCCTACGCCCAACGTTGAACTACAACTACATGGAAGATCGCGGTGACGAGACACAAGGCTACGAGCGTAACTTGCTGATTCCTGGTCTTGAATACCACTTCCAGAAGAACAAATTCCTAGTTTGGACTGAATACCAGTTCGACCTAGGTAAAGATCAGTACGATGGCAGCAAATTCGAAAACCGTGATGATCAATTCGCGGCAGGTATTCGCTACTACTTCTGATAATACTCATCGCTCACCACCTATACCCAAGTAACCTTAAGGTGGTGAGTGATGAAGTTCTTATCAACACTAAGCAAAGTTATCTTGAAGCCAAGTAGTCATCACTTCACTAATAATTAAAGGCTGCTCAAGCGTAGATAGATGCCCACACTCAGGGATAACATGAAGTGTGACGTTTGGGATGCATCTCTCCATGAGCAGATGATTGTCTAGCGGACAAAGCTTATCTTCTTTACCTGTTATCACCAACGTAGGAGCTTGAATGTCCGCCAATAAAGGTCGAGCATCCGGGCGAGTTGCTAACGCTTTAGCATGTGCTTCAAATGCCTCCAAACCTACATTAACCGCCATGCCTTCGATACGCTCAGTTAACGCTTTGTCTTGCAAACGGCTTGGATGAATCAGCACAGGCATCAGAGTGTCAGCTGTAATGCGTTCAAACTCACCACTTAACGCACGGCTAACCAGTGCATCACGCTTTTGTGTCACCTCTGGCTTTTCATCTGCTGCATTGGTATCCATGAGGATCAAGCCTTTGACTCTGTTTGGCGCTTGACGGTACACCTCAAAGGCAAGAATCCCACCCATTGATAAGCCCCCCAAGACAAACTCCCGCGGTGCGTCTTGCAACACTCTCTGCGCCAGCTGTTCCATTGACGGCAATGAAGCCAGCGTCGGGCATGTAGGCTCAACCCAACTTGGCAACGCTCGGTTGATATCCTCAAACAATGTGCCATCACAAAGTAGTCCGGGTAGCCAAACTAACGAGGTGGGTTGCGTCATTTTATTCTCCTGCCAGCGGCTTTGGTTGATCAGAGCCAAGAATGCAATACGTCAAACTATTACCACGCAAGTTCGTCAGTGAGTATGACGCACCTTCTGGAACATTCAGCACATCACCGCGCGTTAAAACAACACTCGCTTGTTCGCCCTGATGCGTGAGGACCACTTCAGTATCGCCATCAAAGTTGATAAGCACTTGTTTTTCTTCTCGCCAGTGTTGAGGAATCGAGCCACCTTCAGAAAGCTCATAAGCCATGATGCTCACTTCATCTTCACTCTTTACTTGGAAGTCATAACTCGCCAAAGGATGACCCGTTAAGGCGTATTGTTTCACGTTGCTTCCGCCGAAATCGCCTTTGATTTCACGATAATCTTTTTGCAGAGCGACAAATGGCATCATCTCTTCTGCGGTGTATGTATCGAAGGTCGCGAGCTCTTCTTCGGTAAGCAGCGGCATCAATTCTGATTCTTGTGGCACCGGGTCGCCATTAATAGTGTCCACGAGTGTGCCATCGGCTTTGAGGTATAAACCATAACCTTGACTGTCTTTAATAACGTTTGGATGCCAAATAACGCCGCCACCTGAATCGTCGCCGCCAAGTACCGAGAACATAAAGCCGTAATCACGGCCAACCACTTCAAATCCACGGAAGAGATTGGTTGGAATCGAGATGACGTCACCGTGAGACAACACCGCCTCATGCTCTCCATCGTTCCCCCAATAAAAACGGAACTGACCTTTGAACACCAAGAAAAGCTCGGCGGTACGATGAGAGTGCAACGAATTTTTGATGCCCGGCGGTTGGCCTGCGGCACCAATGTTAAAGCCCGCCGTATCGCGAATATGAACATGTTGACGACTGCTTTCTGCCACCCCAGCACCGATAATGCAGAAGTTATCTTTCAGATCACTGCCTGGCGTGCGCGCATCAATAAACGCACTCGTACCCGGAATCAGTTCCATGTAGCGGACCAGATTATTATTCATTTTAGATTGTAGAGTCATTGTAAATCCTTGTTGTCCTTGTTTGGACCTAGCCTTTGAATTGTTAGTTACAAACCGAAAGTGTGTTACAGACCTAAAGGTCGCCCACCATCAACCGCGATGGTATTGCCTGTCGAGAAGGTCAGAAGATCTGCCGCGGCGTACACGGCTTGAGCGACTTCTTCATCATTGGCTAAACGCTTAAGCGGTGTGGATTGTTCTTGTTGATTACGCCATGCGTCATCCAAGCCTTTGACAAACTCAGTGTCGACAAGCCCTGGAGCAACAGCCAGAACTCGAACCTCGGGAGACAGAGCGCGAGCTAAAGAACGGGTCATGTTCTCCGCGGCAGATTTACTTGCACAGTAAGCAATGTTGCTCCCCATCGCAGTCTGTGCCGCGATAGAAGTAATGTTCACCACACAACCATTGGCTTGCTTAAGCCAAGGCTCAAACGCTCGAACCATGGCAAAAGGCGCACGGACGTTCACTTGGAAAATTTGGTCAAACAGCTGGTCATCTAAACTTTGCAAATCAGAGTGCGCGACGAATTTCGTCATCCCCGCACAGTTGACCAACAAATCCAGCTTGTCGCTTATTTCACTGACTTGATGTTTAAGCTGTTCAATCGCACTAGAATCTGCCACGTTCAATTTGAATGCTAGATGCTCGTTACGTGGCAGCGAGGAAAGCACATCCTCGGCCGCTTTCTGATTACTGTTGTAAGTCAGAATTACGCGATATCCCGATTCAGCTAGCTTGCGACAAATGGCGGCACCCAGTCCGCCACTGCCGCCTGTGACTAAGGCAAGTTTCGACATATTACGCCTCTTCCACTTTGCCTTTGTAACGGCGCACACGAATATCCGCTTGCTCTTTGTGGCCAGCAAAACCTTCGAGTGCACACAAGCGAGAGCAATACTCACCGACTTTGAGGGACGCCGCTTCCGTTACACGCTGGTAAGTACAGGTCTTGATAAATTTACCTACCCAAAGGCCACCAGTGTATCGCGCCGCTTTCTTCGTTGGCAGTGTATGGTTGGTACCAATACATTTATCGCCGTAAGAAACGTTGGTTTCACGACCTAGAAACAAGGCACCGTAGTTGGTCATGTTATCTAGGAAGTATTTAGGATCTTCCGTCATCACTTGAACGTGTTCAGAAGCGATATCGTCTGCCACTTCCACCATTTCTTCGTAGCTATCACACACAATCACTTGTCCGTAATCTGCCCACGCTTTACCCGCGACTTCAGCCGTTGGAAGAATGGTTAACTGACGTTCAATCTCTTTGATGGTTTCTTGCGCAAATGTTTCGCTATTGGTCAACAATACAGCGGGAGAGTTGTAACCATGCTCAGCCTGACCAAGCAAGTCTGCCGCTGCCAATTCCGGGTCACAGCCTTTCTCATCGGCAATGACTAGGGTTTCCGTTGGGCCTGCAAACAAATCGATACCAACGCGACCAAACAGCTGACGTTTTGCCTCTGCTACAAATGCGTTACCCGGCCCTACAATCATATCGACCGGTGCAATAGTCTCCGTCCCCAGAGCCATTGCACCTACCGCCTGAACACCACCAAAGCAATAGATTTCATCCGCACCCGCCATTGCCATCGCAGCGACAATCGCCACATTCGGCTGGCCATTAAACGGTGGCGCACAAGCAATAACACGTTTTACGCCCGCGACTTTCGCCGTCAGTACACTCATGTGAGCGGATGCAACCAATGGGTATTTACCGCCAGGGATGTAACAACCCACGCTGTTGACTGGAATATTTTTATGCCCCAGTACCACACCAGGCATGGTTTCTACTTCGACGTCTTTCATTGAGTCACGTTGAATTTGAGCAAAGTTTCGAACTTGTTGCTGAGCGAACTCGATATCATGACGAGTCGATTCATCAAGCGCATCCACACAGGCTTGGATTTGCTCTTCTGACAGGCGGAATTGCTCCGGCGACCAGTTATCAAACTTTTCAGACAACTCACGTACAGCGCTATCACCTTTCGATTCAATATCAGCAAGAATGTTTTCGACAATCTGACGCACTTTTGCGTCATTTGATGCTGATGCTTCTTCAGTGATTCCGTTTTTTAAAATGCGTGCCATTGGGTTTCTCCTTGAACATTGAGGCTGACGAACGGTTATTTTTATGCCTTTGGATACGAATGCAAAATCAGATTAAACACTTAATTAACATTTGACAAGTTAAGTAAACAAACCACAAAAACAATCCTTAAGCCTTTGTATTTATTAGTTTAAACAAATAAAAGCAAGTAATAAGGACCTTGATTGAGTTTAATTTTTAATCAAAAATGAGTTTTAGATCACATCATTTTTACTCATCATTTACATTTCGCCGTGTTAGCTTTTGCATACCTTTGCAAAGGAGATAATCATGAGCAATTTTAAGCAACGTCTGACTAAAGAAACGCTATTAGGTACATTTGTTAAAACCCCTCATCCTCACATTATCGAGGTATTGGCACTGGCAGAGTTGCCTTTTGTGGTACTGGATGCAGAGCACGCACCTTTCGATCGTTCCTCGCTTGATCTGTGCATCATGGCGGCCAGAGCGAATGACCTCGCGTGCGTGGTACGAGTACAAGACAGCGCCCCTTCAACCATTTTGAACGCGCTTGACTGTGGCGCGGCGGGTGTACAAATTCCCCATGTTTGTACTGCTGAGCAAGCGACGCAACTGGCGAAAATCTGCCATTACGGCGAAGGTGGCCGAGGGTATGCTGGTTCCAGTCGAGCAGCGCAATACGCCACTAAGCCCATGGTTGAACACTTAAAAGACAGCCGTGCGAATACGATTGTCATTGCACAAATTGAAGACCCTCAAGGGGTCGAAAATGTTGAAGCGATTGCCAATGTTGAAGGTATTGATGCGCTCTTCATTGGCCAAGTTGATCTCACTGTCGCTTATGGTGCTGATAGCGTTCATGATGAGAAAGTCGCACAAACAAGTATGCGAGTAATCGAAGCGGCCAGAGCCGCCAATAAACCTGTTGGCATGTTTGTCGCGACGGCTCAACAAGCTCGGGAATGGCGTGAACTCGGCGTTAGCTTCTTTTGTGTTGGCTCTGAACACAAAATGATCATTGATGGCTTCAAGCAAGAGAGAAATGTGATGAATTCTTGAGTTTTCTCTGATATTTACGCCTTATCAATGTAATGCTCTAGACACAGAAATCCCCTAGCCCATACACTCAGCACGTATGAGAAGGTTCAATGGCCTTAAATAAGGAGTATCACCATTAAAGCGAAAGTAACTTCGATCGACGTCGCGAAGATGCTCGGCGTCTCTCAATCGACGGTATCTAGAGCATTCAGCCCGACTGCGAGTATTAGCGAGAAGAAACGCAAAATGGTGATGGATGCCGCAGCTAAGCTCGGATACACACCGAATGCCATCGCCCGAGGTCTGATTTCGAATCGTTCAGGCTTAGTGGCGATTGCGTTAGATAGCGAATCAAACCCAATGTACGACATGCAATCTCGTGCTTTGGCTGTCGAAATTCAAAAGCGAGGCGGACAAGTTGTGCTTTGCCCTATCGACAAGGACGACCTCGATCTCGCCATTTCACGCGCCATTGAATACCAAGTGGACGGACTCGTTATCGCCACCAGCCGTTTAACCTCACGCGCGTTTGCCCAATGCGAAAAGTTTGGCGTTCATTTAAGCTTGATTAACCGCTACGCCGAGGGTATTAATGCCAATAGCTCTGGTATTGATAACCGATTGGCGGGCCAACAAGCAGCCGAGTATTTAACGCAGAAAGGCGCAAAACAGTGTGCTTATATCAGTGGCGATGCAGGCTCCATGACCAGTGAAGAGCGTTGGCTGGGTTTCTCTTCAAAATTGCAAGAACTCGGCTCCCCGTCACCAACCTTTATCCAAGCCAAGTACAGCTTTGAAGCAGGCTTAGAAGCGGCGAAAGCGATCTTGTCGCACACTAGCAAACCCGATGCAATTTTTTGTGCAAACGACATCCTCGCCATGGGTGTGATGGATGGCTTGCGACAAGCCGGAGCAAAGATCCCCCAAGACTTCTCTGTGATGGGTGTAGATAACATTCCGATGTCTGCATGGCCGAGCTATGATTTGACCACCATTGCTCAACCAGTCGACAAAATTGTTAAACGAGCGGTTGAAGATTTGATGAATCGAATCAACGGCAACCTGGATGCAACTGGCGAATACCTTTTCGAGCAAGGCACCTTGATCGAACGTAGTAGCACCATTTAATAAATCCATTTTTATTCATTCTTCATAAACAA
Organism: Vibrio sp. 1401; assembly: GCF_033340295.1. Taxonomy (NCBI): domain Bacteria; kingdom Pseudomonadati; phylum Pseudomonadota; class Gammaproteobacteria; order Vibrionales; family Vibrionaceae; genus Vibrio; species Vibrio sp. 1401. The sequence continues at coordinate 41,151 of NZ_JAWOWF010000012.1, read as the reverse complement.
AATGCCTTGCTTTCGAGTAAGGCATTTTCTGTGATCACGATTAAATTTTCACCAATCGTTATTTAATTCCTCATCAATTCATCAATCTTGTTATTGACTTGTTACTTTAATGTTTTATTTTGGATTCGTATGCAAAATGGATATGAATTGCTCAACTAATTTATAAAAACATAAAAAGTTGTGTGACTTGCCGACGAATGCCAATGGCAGGTCATACCAGAAACAAGGAAGAACGATGAAGAAAGTAATCCTTACTTCACTTACCGCACTGGGGCTTGCATTTAGCAGTATGAATACGTTTGCAACCAGTGTTATTCGTCTTGCTCATGACAGTCAAGAAACCTCTCCCGTACACAAAGCAATGCTCTATTTCGAACAAGAAGTGGAAGCTCGCTCAAACGGTGAGATAGAAGTTGAAATCTATCCGGCGAGACAACTAGGCGATGTGCGTGAGACGACTGAACTCGTACAGCAAGGCAACTTACAAATGACGTTTGGTGCGTCAGTTTTACTCTCTCCCTACGTCCCAGAGTTTAACGTGCTCGACGTGTTCTACCTTTTTGATAGCGAAGAGCAAGCACACAAAGCGCTCGACAGTGAGAAGATCGGACAACCATTGTTGAATGCTATGGAATCAAAAGGCTTTCATGGACTTGGCTTTATGGAGGTCGGCTTTCGTAGCGTGACCAACAACAAACAGCCAATTGATAGTATTGAGGACCTGAAAGGGCTAAAGATTCGCTCGGCATCTAACCCCACTCAAATAAGCGCGTGGAAATCTATTGGTACTGCGCCAACACCTCTGTCTTGGGGAGAAATTTTCACCTCGTTACAACAAGGCCTGATTAACGCTCAAGAAAGTGCTATCTACTCTATTTATGCCGAACGTTTTTACGAGGCACAAAAGTACCTCTCTTTAACTAACCATATATACACCAACTACGTGTTGTTCATGAACAAATCGTTTTGGGATTCACTGCCGGCCGCACAACAAGCGCTGATCAGTGAAGTAAGCAAAGAAACCATCGCAAAACAGCGTGAGCTCGCCGCGCAGCAAAACCGAGAAGTAATCAAAGAGCTCGAAGCAAAAGGCATGACGGTTAACATCGTCCCAGACGAGGTACGCAGCATCATGAAAGAGAAAATGAATGCGGCCGTGTACCAGGACTTGCGCAGTAAAACGGGTAAAGACTTGTTTGACAACGTGATGGCCGAGATAGAACGCCTATAACTCCCACTCTTTTGCACGATCTGGCAACAGGTCGTGCTTTCTCGTTTTGGAGGTGAACATGAAGTGGTTTCGCTTACTAGACAAATACCTAGAACCAACCCTTATCGTTATCGCGATCTCAACGATGACAACTTTACTGTGCTTGCAAATCGCCCTACGCCTGTTCGATGCAACGATCGCGTGGGCTGAAGAGCTGGCTCGTTATTTATTCGTATGGGCGATGTACCTGAGCATCAGCTACTGTATCCGAGATGATCGACACATCCGCATTCGTGTGTTCATCGATAAACTTCCGGGCAATTGGACGCAATTCAGTTTGATTGTCTCTGATCTTATCTACCTTGCCTTTAGTGCAACTGTCGCCTGGTTTGGATTTAAGGTTATAAACCGCAGCCTGCAACTCGGTCAGATTGCTCCCGCAATGGAAATACCTATTGCTTGCCTGTATGCGTCCGTTTTGGTTTGCGCAATCTTAAGCTGCGTACGCTTGGTAACCAGCATTTATCAACGTGTGAACGCGTGCTCCACCAGCAATGAACGAGTTCGCTTTTCTCGCCAACGCTATCGCCATATCAAAGCAAAGTATCGTACTTCTAACCGACTATTGGAGTTTAACGCATGACGTCTGCACTTTTGTTTGGCAGCTTTGGTCTGCTTCTGCTCATTGGCGTTCCGGTCGGTATTGCTCTGGCGGCAGCCAGTATGGTCGCGATATTAAGCCTGCCATTCCTTAACATCGAGTTTTTAGTACAAGGCTTGGTGACAGGGCTCGACTCCTTCCCTCTCCTCGCCGTCGTTCTTTTTACCTTAGCAGGTAACCTTATGAGCCAAGGAGGGATCTCAAAACGATTATTGCATGTGGCGGAGGTCTTCTTTGGCCACTTTACTGGCGGGCTTGGTATCGTGGCCATTGTGGCGTGTATGTTCTTCGCATCCATCTCTGGAACAGGGTCTGCCACTGTTGCCGCTATCGGCCTGACGATGATTCCTTCGATGGTGAAGAAAGGCTACGACCGCAGCTTTGCAGGTGCTTTAATCGCGTCCTCCGGCGGAATTGGCGTCATTATTCCACCCTCTGTGGTGATGATCGTCTACGCGATCACTGCTGAAGTCTCCGTCACTAAGATGTTCATGGCGGGCATCATTCCTGGCTTGGTCGTCGGTATGGTTTTGATCGGCTATTGTCTAATTGTCTCAAAATTGCGGGGCTACACAGGTAACGAGCGCAAAGCGACCTGGGCAGAGCGTCTTGATGCGCTAAAAGAAGCCAGTTGGGCAATGCTACTCCCCGTGATCATTCTCGGCGGTATCTATTCCGGTATCTTCACACCTACCGAATCAGCCGCCATTGGTGTGCTCTATGGCTTATTCTTTGGCATGTTTGTTTATAAAGAGCTCAAACCAGCGCAAGTTGTGAAAATCATTCTAGAGTCGTCACTGTTAGTTGGCGCAGTACTCGTCATTGTGGGTGCGTCCGTGACGTTTGGCCGCATATTGACCCTAGAACGTCTACCGACCGAGATTGCTCAGTTCATTCTATCGATTACTGAAAACAAACTTCTGATACTGCTTTGCATCAATGTCCTGTTGTTGCTTGTCGGTACCTTTATGGAAACGCTGGCAGCCATTGTTATTCTCACGCCAATTCTGTTACCCATTACGTCAGCACTCGGCATGGATCCCGTTCATTTTGGGATCGTGATGATCGTGAACTTGGCCATTGGCTTTGTTACGCCTCCTCTGGGTGCCAACCTGTTTATGGCAAGTCAGGTAGGCAAAGTACCGATAGAGTCGCTCTCTAAAGCCATCATGGGTTGGATTGGTGCAATGATAGTGGCCTTGATGTTGATTACCTTCATCCCTGCCATCTCGCTATCATTACCTGCGCTTTTATCCTGATCGTTGCACTCATAGAGCGCTTATGACTGTTATAGCCACTAGATAAACACCTTTCTAGTGGCTTATTCGTTATCTACTTCCGATTTAATAAAAAAGCCTTTAAGCATTCGTATGCAAAGGGAAAATCTGAAAGATATTAGGATAATTGACACCAAAATAGCTGAATATTAGCGATAAAGTCTATTTGGGTGCCTTGATCTGCATGATTATCAGTTTTGGCTTAATCATTTGTTTCCATTCAAACAGATCAAAATAAATTAAGCGATTAAAAAACAATAAGATACTAGAAAATTCATACAAAAAACTTTGACCTCCTTTCTTATTAACACGTCTCGATAAGAGATAGCTTCCATCTCGCCTGTACTTTTTTAGTTTATTTTCCGCTCAATTGTTAAAAATCTGATCATCAGCACGCTATTTAAACAACCGAAAAACAATCCGTTGACAAAATGGCAACATGATATATTTTGAATACGTAATCAAAACATAATTATTCAATTACGGAGGTGATTTATGGCCATGGTTGGCTTCGATGAAAAGTGGCGTGATTTTCCCGACTACATTCTTGGTATCACAAAAGAGATTTGGGAAGACCGAGGTTTAAACACCTTAGAACACTACTACTCTCCCGACATTGTTGTGCGTACTCCACTCTCTATCGTTCAAGGAAACGAAGGGGTGATCAGTGCAACAATGGCGACACTGGCCGAGTTTCCCGATCGCACGCTATATGGCGAAGACGTCATTTGGTCAGGCACCCCGGAACAAGGCATGCTTTCTTCTCATCGAATCATCTCTACTGCAACACACAGTGGCAACGGCTTCTACGGGCAAGCCTCGAACCGCAAAATTCGTTTCCGTATTATCGCAGATTGCCACGCTATCAATAACCAAATCAATGACGAATGGTTGGTTCGCGATCAAGCCGATATCGCGAAACAACTGGGTATGACGTCAGAAGAGTTTGCACGCCAACAAATCGAATTTGAAGGTGGCGTGGAATCAAGCCCATTTCCGTTCACACCTGAAGTCGACATTCCTGGACCTTATTTGGGCGTAGGCAACGACAACGAATATGGTCAGCGATACGAAGCAATTCTCAGAAGCCTTATGAATGCCGAGTTCTCTATAGTACCGAAAGAGTACGACCGCGCTTGCATCGGCGAATACAGTGGCGGTCAAACTGCCCTATCACACTCGGAAGTCGATCATTTTTGGATGGCACTTCGTGCGTCTTTCCCAAATGCTCAATTTACCGTTCACCATCGTATTGGCCGAGATGACGACATGATGTCACCACGCGCGGCAATTCGATGGTCTTTGCACGGTAAGCATGAGGGATACGGGATGTTTGGTAAGCCTTCAGGAAAAGAGGTTTACATCATGGGGATCAGCCACGCTGAGTTTGGCCCTTGGGGTCTTCGTCGCGAATTCACTTTGTTTGACGAGACCGCAATCTGGAAGCAAATCCTGCTACAACAAGGCTAACGGCTGACTAAACACTATTTATTAAAATCACAGACAGTAAGGAAGCAACATGTCACTCAACATCATCGAACAGTTCTACCAGAACTACTTCAAAGCCGCAGACATCGAGCAAAAACAGGCCGCTCTGCAAACTTTGAACCCTGACGTAAAATGGTGCGTGGCGCACCCTGTGAACGATCTTAATGGCCCAGATGCAACCCACGAATCTTTCCTCTCACCACTTGTGAATGCTTTGCCTGACGCCGAGCGCCGACCAATAATTGTGATGCACGGCGAATACGAAGGCCGCACTTGGTACAACTCTACCGGCTACTTTATCGGTACATTTGAACAACCACTGTTTGGCATCCCAGCAACAGGGAAAACACTCTACTTGCGTTACACCGAAATGGTGTGTGTGGAGAACGACCAAATCACCGAATCTTACATGATCCCAGACTTCATCGACGCGATGAATCAAGCAGGCTGCAACCCTCTTCGTAAAAGCTTAGGTCACGATGGCTTGGTTCCTTCTCCTGCGACTTCTGACGGTATTCAACAATCTGTTGTGTCTTTGGGAGAAAGTGAAAAGAGCGCCCAGCTGGTTGAAGATATGCTGTCTTGCTTGGGTCGTTTTGATGGTCAAGATCTTTTCTCGATGGATTTAGAAAACTACTGGCACAATGACTTCATGTGGTACGGCCCTGCAGGTATTGGTACTACGCGCGGTATCAAAGGTTTCCGTAACCACCACCAAGCACCATTCGTGTTCGCCTTCCCTGATCGAAGTGTCGATATTGAGGTCAATTTTTTGGCCAAAAATGACTACGTATCCACAGGTGGTTGGCCACATATGCATGGTACTCACACTGGTCACAGTGGCTGGCTCGGTCTCGCCCCGACAGGAAAACACATCGAACTTCGCGTTATGGACATTTGGCGACGCGAAGGCGATTTACTGAAGGAAAACTGGGTGGCGATCGACATCGTTCATATCCTGCTGCAGCTTGGCTATGACGTGTTTGCACAAATGAAAGAACAGTTAGAAGGACCTAATTATGCATGAGTTTGGCGCACTTAACTGGAGCATCCTTGGGGGATACATCGCCCTAACGCTAGTATTGGGTGCGGTGATTGGTAAGCGAGTAACTTCAGCTAGCCAATTCGCTTTGGGTGATAAGAGCATCCCTTGGTGGGCGATCGGTATTTCTGTCGTTTGTACTTACGTGAGTGCCATGTCGTTCCTTGGCGGGCCAGCTTGGTCTTACAAAGAAGGCCTGTCGGTTATCGCGATTCACCTCAATTATCCGCTGGTGATCTTCTTCATCGTGGCTGTGTTTATGCCGTTTTTCTACAACAGCGGTTTAACCTCCATCTACGAGTATCAAGAACGACGCTTCGGTAAGGCTTCACGACTGACTTTGTCGTTTATCTTCCTTATCAAACAAGCATTGAGCTCGGCAGCCGTACTCTACGCGACAGCAATGATTTTAGAGTTCATTACTGGTATCGACGTGATGTACTGCATCATGATCGTCACTGCAATTGCCCTTATCTACACCGTAATGGGCGGTATCGCGGCTGTCATTTGGACCGATGTGATTCAAGCAGTAATCTTATTTATTGGCGCATTCATCATCATTGAAGCCGTTTGGAATGGCATGCCTTCTCCAATGACGGAGGTCATGGCAGAGCTCAAAGCGAAAGGAATGACCGATGCCCTACAGACAAGTTTTGACCTAAGCCAAGTAACGACGGTATGGGCTGGCGTTATCGCAATGACGATGTTCCACACCACCGTGTATGGCGGTAACCAGATGATGGTACAACGTTGTATGGCCGCGAAAAACATGGGCGATGCGAAAAAGGCAATGTTGATGATGGGCTACGTGGCCTTCTTTATTTACTTTGTCTTTATCTTGCTTGGCGTCCTATTCAGCGCTTATTACGACGATAAAGAGTTTGAAAATGGCAACACCATCATTCTTCATTACGCGAGTGAATATGGAATGCCAGGCTTGATGGGCATCATTGCCGCTGCGATTCTGGCGGCAAGTATGTCGAGTCTCGATTCCGCCTTTAACTCAATGGCGACCGTTTCTGTGGCTGACTTTTACAAACGCTTCTACAAGCAAAACGAGTCGGAAGAGCATTACTTAAAGGTATCGCGTTTCTTCACGGTGGCGTGGGCGATTTTGGTCATCATTCCAGCGATCATGTTTGCCACCAGCACCGGCTCGGTACTGGAAGTGCTGAGTAAGGCAGGCTCTTACTTTGTCGGTGCGAGCTTCTGTATGTTTGTCCTTGGGTTCTACTCAAAACACATTACTGAAAAAGGCTTGTTGATTGGCGTTGCTGCTAGCTTCTTGGTGATTTGGTATGTAGCCGTTGCGACCGATATTGCGTGGCCTTGGTATTGCGTGATTGGCGTCCTTGTGAATGCCGTTGTTGCTTACATTGCTAGCCTTCTCCTGACGGGTAAACAAGATGAAATGCATCTTTACACAGTGAAAGGCCAGCAAGCGGAATATGCTCGTCTAAATAAACCAATCAAGGAAGATGGTTGGTATGTCGTTCCCGGCAAAATCGATGCTCCATGTTATGGCTTACTAGTGATGTTTGTGTTCTCTCTCGTGATGCTTTGGGGGATCAACGCGTTTACCGACAACGCTCCTATGCTGATTAACTTTATGCGTGGCTGCTCTATTCTTGTCGCAACCGCTTGCATCGGATACATGGGGTATTCACTCCTCTCCCCGAAACGTAAAGTTGCAGTCAAACAAGCAAATTAATGTTCTTTACGTAGATACTGTACGTCCAACAAACGGACAGTATCTACGCTCTAGCTCTAGTGCTAGCTCAAAGCAAATCGAATGGGTTAACCCACATTTTGCTTTTTAATACTCCAAAGCCATTATTCTACTTAGGATACCCGTTAGAACATTTATGAATACGTACCTATTTATGCTAGTCTTATGACCTCAATTACTGGCAACTAAGTTTTATTCATGAAATCAATTAAACACGTAGTCACATCAAAAGATGTGGCAAAGATGGCAGGCGTCTCTCAATCTACTGTATCGCGCGTGTTTGTTCCGGGTAGCTCAGTATCCGAAAAGACCAAGCAAAAAGTCTTTGAAGCGGCTAAAGCCCTTAACTACCGCCCTAACGCCTTTGCACGTAGCCTGACCACAAACGAATCGAAATTGATAGGTTTGGTGTTTCCTGATGCGGATTACCCTATCCATATGAAAACACTGCAATTAATTTCCAGTGAGTTACAGAAAAAAGGTTATTCTGCCGTATTGATTCCATGGCAAGTGGATGAAGAAGAGGGCCACTCAATCCCAAATATCTTCCAGTATCGCGTCGATGGTGTCATTGCTGCTTCCGCAACCTTCAATAAGTCCCTTTATGAAGAATGTGAAGAGTTTAATATCCCAATTGTTCAATACGCACGAGTTGTTGAAGGTACTAGGAGTAGCTACGTTATCAGTGACAACTACGAAGCAGGCCAACAAGCTGCGCAACTTCTGCACAAAAGTGGCGTGAAGAACGCGGTTTATTTGACGGGAGAAGTGCCAACCTTTACGAATGACGAACGTCAAAGCGGCTTCTGCTCTGAATTTGAAGACCTAACCGGCAAGACGCCACGCATCATTGAAGCCAGCTATGACTACGCGAGCTCACTTGATAAAGTCCGTGCCATACTGGCAGACAAAAATCGGCCTGAAGCGGTGTTCTGTGCAACCGATAACCTTGCGATGGCGGTCATGGATATCGCCCGTATAGAATGCGGGTTGAGGATTCCTCAGGACTTACAAGTCATTGGTTTTGATAATATTCCTCAGACAGAATGGTTAAGCTATCAATTAACCACGTTCCGCCAGGATTTCCGTCGCCTCGCTCGCGAGTGCGTGAAGATCATTGTTGATCAAATTAATACGAAAAACGGCAGCCTAGTAAAAATGATGGTGCCAGTGAAGTTAATCGAGCGCCAGACAACAAAAGCTTAAATAGCTATAGCCAGCCATTCGGTTGGCTTTTTTATTTGCCTCTGACTCCCAAACGGCTCATTTAGTGTTGTAAGCATTAATGAACCCATGTATATTTATGAGCTATTACACTATATGAACCAAACAAAAAGAGGCTCATAATCCTTATGACCACGTATCTTTACACTCGTTATTCGCCAAAAAATCGAGCTTACCAAGAGCACCTTAATACTCTAAAAGCTTTTGCGCCCGAAGCTCAGCATTTTGAGGATAAGGTTCGTGGTTGCATGCCTCCAACCGAGAGAGAGGCATTCTTACGACTGCTCGATTCCGTCAGAGCTGGGGATACGATTGTGCTCTGGTGGCTGACCGCATTTGGTCGCGACTTTAGTCAAGCATTGAACACGATAAAAATGCTACTCGATAAAGGGGTAACATTGAAAACTGTATGTGAATCAATAACTTTTGAGCCAGGTTCTGTTCAGACTCAAACACTACTCACAGTGTTATCTGGATATGGGAAAGTGCAGACTGAACATCGCCTGTTTGCCGCAGAGCAAGGGCGACAGGCCATTAAAGAGCAGCCAGAATTATGGAAACAGAAGTTTCGCGGCCGCCCCGCAAACAAAACCAAACACCAACAGATCGCAACGTTACTGCTAGAAGGCTACACATTGCAAAACGTAGCAGAGCAATGCGAAGTCAGTCTATCGACTGTGAAGCGGGTCAAAGCAAAGCTAAATGAAGTGGATGACGAAGGCGGCTTAAGCTCACGACGCCAAAAAGGTTGTTTGAATGGAGACCAGTCATGAGTCGCCCAATCAACTTTCATACTATACTACTCGCCTGTCTTATTATTAGCGTTGGCCAGTTGAGCATGGGGCTAGTTATGCCCTCTTTGCCATGGATAGCAAAAGACTTTTCCATCTCCCTCGACCAAGCTCAACTGCTTGTGAGTATTTATTTGCTCGGCTTCGGCCCCTCTCAATTTATCTACGGGCCAGTGTCAGATGCTTTAGGACGAAAAAGAGTATTACTTACCGGTTTACTCATCGCGATGTCTGGTCTGCTGATAATTATTTTCTTCAGTGACACATTTACAGGGATGGTGATGGGGCGCTTTTTACAAGGGTTAGGTACAGGATGCTGCGCGGTACTCGCGAGGGCGTCGACTCGAGATAGATTTAGCGGGGATGAACTCCCAGTGGCAATGCCTTACATCGCCATGGCGGCTTCAATCACGCCACTTATTGCACCTGTGATTGGCGGCTTTATCAACTTCCACTTCGGTTGGAGTATGGTGTTTATTTCTCTGTTGGGCTATGTCTCGCTGGCTTGGGTAATCATCGCCTTTAAGTTCACAGAAACCATCACAAAACGTTCTGTCATTCCGTCACCCCGAAAAATGTTACTCCAATACAAGAGCTTACTTACGTCTCGTTACTTTATGAGTTTCGCCAGTATCAGTTGGTTAAACTTCAGCTTAATGATTACGACAGTCTCTGTGATGCCATTTATCATGCAAGATCAAATTGGCATGACCTCCGCTCAATACGCGATGTGGGCGCTCATTCCCGCTTTGGGTATGTTATGTGGTACCACGATTTGTAACCGAGTAAGGCCAATTATTGGCAATAAAAAAATGCTGCTCTGCACCCCATTTCTTCACCTCGCTGCCGCAATATGGTTATTTTTCTGTCCTGTTGAGCCTCTATTTCTGATGCTAGGACAGCTATTAATGATCTTGGGTAATGGTATTGCCCTACCTTGTGCACAAGCGATGGTAATGCAACCTTATAAAAAGCAAGCAGGTGCCGCAGCGGCAATGTCTGGTGGTGGACAAATGGTCGTCTCCTCATTGGTCAGCTTAACTCTGGTGCAGCTTGGATTGAGTCAAGCATGGCATCTAGCGATCGTTATCGTAATATTTGCATCGCTTACCTTCACCAACATTCAACGTGGCTTCAGTGCAGAGCAACCTTCAGAACGATAACAAAAAACATACTATTGTCCTTATAGTTACGACAAATCGTATAAACTTAAATTTAGGAAAAGTTGGCGGATACTAACATGATGTTGCATTTAAGAATGGGCGCCTTAACACTCGCCACATTGATATCCGCTGGCACTGATGCGAGCGCCAACGAGAACTGGCAGTTCGAGAGTGACAAGAATGGAATCACAATTTACTCCCGAGAACATAGTGACGGTTTAGTTGAGATCCGTGCCCGGATGTTCACACCCACCAGCTATGGTGCATTTTTAACGCTACTGGAAGACAGTGACAATATCCCGAACTGGATTGACAATGCCAGTCATAGCCGGGTTTTAAATCAGATATCGGCCACCGAGAACATCGTTTACACCCAGTTTAAAGCACCATGGCCTGCCAAAAATCGGGATATGGTCACCTACTCAAAGTACTGGGTCGATGAGCTGGGATTCACGATAGAAATCAAAAGCGCACCTGACTCATATCTTGCTGAACAAAATGGTTATGTTCGAATTCGCTCGGTTGATGCGACTTGGGAGTTACAAAAACTCACAAACGATACAACACTCGTGGAATACAAGGCGTTTGCTGACCCCGGAGGTCTATTGCCAAACTGGCTGATCAACAAACTCTCAAAAGAAAGTGCATGGGCGACATTTAGTAATTTAAGAAAAGAGTTACCTGAATATCAGCAATACTCTCATCCTCAAATAGATGAGTAAGCGTCGCTCTTCCCACTCGCTTTTTAATACGGTACATAATAACAAAAGGCGGCTTCAAGCCGCCTTTTTCTACGCAATGTGTTACTGCTGTGCAACCGTTACAGGTTTAGTTGCACCGCGGTAATCAAACTCAAAACCAATACCTTGGTCTGTCACGTCCATCGTCATACCACCAACAAGCTCGCCTTGTAAGCTTTTGACAACATCATCCGGAACCGGCTCCCCTGTGATTGACGACGCACTCTCTAACACTTCCAAAATACGCTCTGAATCAAAATCAAAGCTGAACAAGCCATTTGGAGAAAGTGATTGCGCCATCACTTCTTTGCTTGCTTCCGCAGCACTATCACCACTGTAAAGGGTGAAATGGTTTTCGTTTAGACGAGCAAACACGTCCACCTTCATGCCAGTATGCATTTCTAATAGGTCACTGACATTAACAGGTTGGTTATCCGGTTGAATTTGCAATTGAGCAAGTTCAGGAACGAACATTTGCGCAGTTTGAATAAGCATCATTGGATCATTGGCAGAAAGAGACAACATACCATCTAGCTGGCTAAATACTTCACCATGCTGAGCATTAGTATCTACTTTGATATCAAACATTTGCAGGCTTAACCCTTTAAGGCCATTAACCATGCCTGACCCCATGCTTACAGCGGCTGCTGGATTCTGGCCGCCCATCTCTTGCTGCATTTGTGTCAATAAAGAGCATTGATATTGAGGCTGGGTCAAGTCAGCCCAAATCTGACCAATCGATGGCGCTAGAGTATTAATGTCTAAACCAAGCGCCATACTAAAGAAACTCTTATCACTTTTAGACTCAGCCAATACACCACGAATCGACTTGAGCGCATCTAGAATCACTTTATTGTTGGACTCAACAACAAAAGAACCTTTAATGAACGCCTGATCGCCTTTCATCTTGTATTCTGCAAACGCGACGGACTGAGGCCAGTTTTCTGCAACTTGAGTAAGCTCAGTATGGCAGGCTGGTGAACGCATTTCCTCAATCGTTGGTTCAGGATCTATTGCATCCAACGTGCTGATTTGACGAGCAAACATATTGCCATCTTTCGTCGTCAAACCTTTAATCACTTCGCGATGATCAAAGTAACTAAAAGAGTTGTTGTTTTCACCGTATTTGGCTTGCAACGCCTCAAGGCGTCCACTGTCAGCAATATTTTGACTTGGTGCTTCAAGCCCTAATGCCATTTTAATCGGGTTTTGAACGCCCAGTTGCGGAACATCAACCGTTAACGTAAGCACGTTATCAACCACGGCTACAACCAAGCCAATACCGTCCTGCGGGTCAATTGAATCAGTCATCTCGTAACGACGATACTCGACGTCACCAAGCTTAACCAACTCATGCTTAGCGCCGCTCATCTGCTCTTCATGATCCAGTGTTTTCCATAACGCGGCAGGGTCTTCAATATCCACTTTGTACACCGGTACCATACCAATTGTGTACAACACAGGATTAATGTTTTCCCCGGTGCCCAAATAAGCTTTTAATGTTTCTGGCGACGCAGCACTCTCTAGGTATCCATCGAATAAGTTAACTGCAAACTGCTGTTGTGGAGACAGTGGTTCATCGGCAAAAAGTTCTGCAATCGAGCCTTGATTCGCCGTACCGAATGCGTTCATGTATTTATAATGGTTAAAAGGTTCTGTCTGATACGTCACCATAAGTGAATCTGCAGGAACTTGCGTTAACAGTGAGCCTGCATCACTCGCGGTAGTATTGTTTTGGTACAGGTAGCCAGCGCCCCCTGCTGCTGCGACCACTGCTGTAGCCAATAGTAGTTTTTTCACGACCAACTCCGTTGTCATAGTTATGTGTTCCTAAACGAAATGTAACGCTTAGGTTTAAAGCCAATGAATAGTGCTTTATATCAACCGCTATCATAAACAAGTTATCGATGTAATGAATGTCGGTTTGATAAATTATCCAACATTTATAAGGCAAACCGTGAAGTAAGTTGAATTGCGTGCGGATGCTATTGGCAATATTCACAATCCAATTTCTCGGATAACCGCCTTAAAAATCATAATATTCAGTTAAATGAAGCGATTTGGAGTAATTACGACCAAAATCAGCAGAATATTAAATCTTTATTGAGTCTTTTATCTAATATCTGAAAACGCCTCACGACCTGACACTTCTTTCCAATTTGCCTCTGGCGGTCCCTACTCGTTTTCCTTACATTCCTACTAACTCAGTGACGAGACGTATACCAAATACGAGCAATAGAAGACGATGAAAGACCAGTTGACGATCTCTATATCAACTATCAATGGCTCAAGACATTGGTACTTCAGTAAAAGGATGCAACGCAACATAAAAACGTTTTTCGTTTTTTTTGTTGTTGCTCTGGCCGCGACCGTAATCTTAATTCATCACTTGTACACTCGCGTTGATAATGCAGCGTTAAAACAAGCTGAATTGACAGAGCATTCACGCACCATGGGTGAAGAGCTCAGCACACTGAAAACACTTAAATCAGAGCTAGAAAATGACCTTTCAGAACGGGAAGAACGGGTACAACTTGTTTCGGAACGTTTGGGTGAATTAGAGAAAGTGCTTGGGGTTGGAGAACATACCTCGACAAATAACTTGGATGCTAGGCTCGATGCGGCGGCGATAACCTCAAACGTTCGCATGGTGTTATTAAACCAAATACCAAGTGGCTCTCCAGTCGGCAAGGTACGGCTATCTTCCGGATTCGGTAAGCGTATCCATCCGGTGACAAAAGTTGCCAAGATGCATCGTGGGCTCGATTTTGCCGTAAATATCGGCACCAAAATTTATGCCCCTGCCGATGGGGTAGTGGAAGTCACCCGCCGCAGTAATAAAGGCTCTGGTAACTTCCTCAGGCTGCAACATTCTTTCGGTTTTTCGAGTTCTTATTCGCACTTGAAAGCGTTCAAAGTAAAAAGTGGTCAGTTCGTCAAAAAAGGGCAACTGATTGCAATTTCCGGCAACAGTGGGCTCTCTTCTGGCCCTCACCTGCATTACGAGGTGCGATTTGTTGGGCGAGCACTGAATCCGAAACCATTTGTCGATTGGAGCCTTAATGATTTCGAAGACATTTTTACTAAGGAGCGAAGAATACGATGGGAATCTTTAATCAAAACAGTGGAACAACGAGTAGCTCAGCAGCTTCAACTCTCATCGCCAAAGGCTGTTCTCTTAGCGGAGAACTCAAAGTAGAAAACGATGTCCAGATTGATGGCATCGTCGATGGTCAAATTAACGTGGAAGGCACTCTCGTTGTCGCAGAAAGCGGGCGAGTAAACGGTGAAATTTACGCTAAACAGCTGATCATTAACGGCATGATGGACGGAAACTGTCACGCAGAACACATTCAAGTGCTTGCCAAGGGACGCGTAAGCGGTAGGATCTGGAGCAATAACCTCAGCATTGAACCTGGTGGCAAATTCTTTGGTGAAGCAGCCGAATTACCTGAAAAGGAAGTGGTAACGCTCAAGGGTAAGGCTCAAGACAGTGCGATCACAAAAGAAAACAACACCAACAATGAAAAGCGACTTTCGCGTAAATCAGCATAAAAGCTTTGATTAAAGTGCTTAAAAAAGACGGCTTTCACGCCGTCTTTTTTATTACTATTGCCACGATTTTCGTCAGAAACTACGTGATTATTCGGCCGGATTTAAAACCATCACCGAGCGTTTTGCTTGTGGACCAAAAGCTGATTTTGCATGCGCTTTCACTTCATCTAACGTCACACTTTTAGCCACTTTCTCAACGTCAAGTAACACATCGACGCCGTAATCATGCACCAAATAACGAGTATATGCCCATGATCTCTGTGCTGGGTTGTCATCCAATCCTTGCATCGCGACTGCCAGTTGTTTCGCGGCCGTATCCACTTCTTTTTGGGTAATATTTGACGCTAAATCATCAAACACTTTGCCCAGTTTACTCTCTAAAAGTGCCACGTCTTCGGGCTCAACTTGAGACTCCAAGAGCCAATCAGAGGTGGGTTCGCGATCTTGTGTCATGGTGTAAATGCTCGGGCTGTAATCAAGGCTAGACTCTTCTCGCACAATATCCAAAACACGTGCATTACTAATACGTTGCAAAATATCTTCGATAACCGTGTCTCTTGCCGTACGTTGGTAATCGCTCGTATTAGTCAAACGCATTACATACAACGATGAAGGTTCATGCCCATCCGCAACCACAGTTCGCTCCGGCACTTCCGGGTTAAACGCAACGTGATAATCAATCGAACGACTCGGTTTCATTTCGATAGAGGCCACATACTTACGCAAAAGTGGTGTAATTTCTTCCGGCTCTACGTTTGCAACAATAACCATCTTAAAGCCATCATTGGTTTTGAAAAGTTGCTCATGCACCGCTAGTATCTGCTCGGAAGTCACTTGTTCAACATCATCACTGGACACTATACGATGACGACTCCCCGGCAAATAAGAATTGCCGTTTGCTTTTTGAATCAGTTTTCCCATCGGTGATTCAAAAAAAGCGCCGCTCTGCTGTTTAAACTCTTGCTTCGCTGCCGCCATCTGGCGCTCGTCGACTTTAATCTCCGTCGCTAGGTTGTATAGTCCATTCAAAGCATCAGTTAGGTGCGTATTTGGCGCCGTAATTTGAGCTCCGTGACTGGTCGCATCAAGCATCGCGCCAAGCGCAATGTTGTTTTTGCGTAAGTAGCTATCTAGCTCTGAACCAGAAAATGTCCCTAACCCACTGCGTATTGCCGTTGTTGCTGCGATTTCATAAGCGGCATACAACGTCGGATCAACAGCGGCTTTACCACCTTGGCTCGCATAGTAAATATACGCTCGACCACCCGCTTTAGTATCTTTTTGGAACCACACTTCGATACCGTTTGATAGCGTATAGACTTGAAAACCACCCGCTTCCTGACGCATGCTCGTGATGCTGCCTTCCTGGGTAGGCTTTAAGAATCCATCCACTTTGTCATACATCTCTAACGGTTTTTCGCCAGTTTGAAGATAGGCACTGTTTAGAGCGGCAAATACACCATTGAACTGTTCTGACGTTTCGCTTTTCCCCAAACCAATAAAAAAGCTTGGCTGCTGAGATAACAAAGCCGTCAATTGTGTGTTAATGCTCTCTAAATTCTCGTTGTTGATGAATTCTGCCAAACTCTGGGCATAATTCTCTTTTGATTGGCTGACACTGTCTTGTCCAATTTGAAAAACACGTGCTTCTGCGTAACTGTTTGGCTTACGCTGACTCTAATCTGAATCAATATTTGCAAGTTCACCTTGCCAATTTGACATAACGCTATCTAACTCGGATTGAGTCGCACCATAATCTCTTAACGACGCCAAGGTACGAATGAAAGTCTGGTGCATTTGTTCGCGGCGATCTGGTGCAAACGAAATCCCTGCCGACATCATACGCTGATAGTTAGAGTAATAGGGCTCTGCATAAGCGTATTGAAAAGGTTCAGCGGCATCACTGAGTACACGGATCAAACGCTGTTGAATGAGTTGTGTTGCGACTTCATCACGCCACACTTCATGTTGTTGCTCAATCGTCGCGCTGCCACTTAGACCACGCTCAATCACTAAATGAAGACTTGGTGATTCCATCGTGTTACTTGGCAAGATTCTGTTTTCGTTGTTCACTCGAATATCACGGCGCTTCTCTATTACCGTATCCGAGGTACTTTCCCAGTTCGAGAACTTGCTTTTGATAATCTTGGACAGTGAATCTACGTCGATATTACCAGTCACAATCAACTCGGCATTTTGTGGCTGGTACCACTTGTCGTAAAACGCCTTTAACTTACTCGAGGAAGCGTTTTGAATCGCTTCGCGAGTACCAATTGGGTCATGTTCACCATACATAGTGCCTTCAATCGAGGCTTGGTAAGCATGCATAGAAAAGGACTTATCATCTGGATTAGCACGTCGCCATTCCCCAAGAATCACCCCTTTTTCTTTCTCTACTTGCTCAGGAGCAAACTCAAGTCCGTTACCGATATCTCTCATCCACTTCAGGGCATCTTCTAGCTTCGTATTATTCGCAAGGTCAAGTTGGTAAGACGTTTGCTGATAACTGGTAAAAGCGTTGATATCAGCGCCAAAGCTACCACCAGATTGCTCAAAAAGTTTGACAACGTCGTTACCGGTAAAATGCTCACTACCATTAAACGCCATATGCTCAACAAAGTGAGCGTAACCCTTTTGAGAAGATGTTTCTTGGAATGAGCCGATATTCATCACCAAACGGACCGAGACTTCTTGGTCTTCTGTTGGATAGAGATGGTATTTCATACCGTTCGATAACTGGTCCACGTGCCAGTTGGCGTCAGGTTGAATCGGCGTCGACTGTTGTATCAGAGCACACCCTGACACTAATAACGCGGGGACTAACAATATACTGCGCATAACGATTGCCCATAACAATGATTAAGCTAATCAATATATATCCGGTGCTATAACCTTCACATTTTTAATGGATTATCAGACACGCAAACGTGATAAAGATCACCATTTATTGAAATCAATTCTCATTTACAAAAATCGACAAATCCTTACTTTACAAATACATAAATAATATCGTTCCAAATCCTTTTGCTTATTTGGTGTAAAACTCAAATTCGCGACATGGAGTCAGTATTTATTTTGAGCAATAAAATATAATTATTGAACAGATTCGAATCTGACTTTCTGCTGCATATTCAACAGCGCAGAGAGCACTGATGAGAATAAAAACACAACAACTATTATTCAAAGATCTATTATTCGCTTTATGTTCAAAAATCTATCATTAAAAAACAAACTGGCAATCTCTGCCAGTGCCGCCATCATTCTAGGGGGAGTGCTGGTAGAGGGGCTGTCTTTTCGAGATTCATTAAATAGGCTCGATGTCGAAGTCGCACAGCGACTAGAAAGCACTAGCGCATCTTACAATCAATACGTAAAGGACTGGCTACTCTCTAAAGAGCGCGCACTAACTTCACTCTCTTCTGATTCAGAGAAACGTTCTCTGGTTACGCATTTGAAACAAGTCCGAGACTCTGGCGCGTTCGATAACGTTTTCCTCGCTTACCCGGACGGGTCACAAGACAACGCTAATGGGGTGGTTTTGCCACCAGGTAATAACGATCCTCGTAAGTGGGGCTGGTACACCAATGCAATCGCCAACCCATCGAAAGTCTTTATGGATAACCCGACCGTCGCAGCTGCCACGGGGGCTAACGTCGTGTCGCTCGGTAAAGCCCTGCAATTGCATGGTCAAACCGTCGTTCTGGGTGCTGACGTAGAGATCGGTGATATCCTGAACAGTCTCAACCAAGTGATCCTACCGGGTGAAGGTTATATGTTTATTGCCAATGAACAGGGCAATATTTTCACTCATAACAACGGTAAACTGCTGAATCAACCGGTTAGCAAGCTGGGCCTCAACAACAACGACATTACGTCTGCCGCACGTTCAGGTACAGAGCGTCGCGTCTCTATTAACGGCACCGAATATGTGATTTACGCGCGCCACATAGAGGGTACCAAGCTCACAACAGTGACGGTGTTAGATCAAAACTCGTTGGTTGCCCCACTTTACGATGCTGTTTGGGATCAGATCATCGCAACCACCATCGTCGTCGTTATCTGCGTAGCTTTGTTTAATCTGCTATGTAACATCTTGTTCCGTCCGCTCTACAACGTTTCGAATGCGCTTGCACAAATCGCAAACGGTAGCGGCGACCTAACTCAACGTATCAAAGTAGAAAACCGTGACGAAGTTGGTGAGCTGGCTGAAAACTTCAACCAGTTCGTTGAAAGTTTGCAGCAACTTATTGGTCACATTCGTCACCAAGCGGAAGAACTGAGCCAACAATCGGAGCTGAGCACGACTCGCGCGAATCAGTCGGTTTCTGATCTGAACCATCAGCAACAAGAAATCACTATGGTGGCGACCGCTGTGACCGAAATGGCATCGGCAACGCAAGAGATTGCCGCACATGCAGAGCAGACGGCTAAAGCCGCTCAAGACTCTTCAGCAAGCACACAAAATGGTCATGAGTTGGTGATCAACTCCAAATCGTCCATCAATAATTTGTCTTCTGAAGTCAACCAAGCGAGCGTTGTCATCGGTGAGCTCAACCAGCACGCGCAAGACATCTCAACCGTGCTATCAACGATTCGAGACATCGCAGAGCAAACCAACTTACTGGCTCTGAATGCGGCGATTGAAGCGGCGCGTGCAGGAGAGCAAGGTCGCGGTTTTGCCGTTGTTGCAGACGAGGTTCGCGTGCTATCACAACGCACACACACCTCAACCGAAGAGATTCGCTCGACGATCGAGACCTTGCAGCAAACCACACAACGCGCAGTGACCATCATGGATACAAGCTCTCAGCTCGCGCAAGGTTCGGTGGAAGATGCAGATCGCGCAGCACTGGCTCTGGATGAAATCAACGCGGCCGTTGCGCTGATCAGCGATATGGCAACGCAAATCGCGACCGCCGCCGAAGAGCAAACGCACGTAACCAATGAAATCACGCAAAATGTCACGTCCATTAAAGATGTGACCGATCACTTGGTAGTTGGTGCCGAAGAATCGATGAATCAATCTGCTGAGCTGAAATCGCAAGCTGAGGATCTCAACTCGAAAGTGGCGACGTTTAAACTGGCTTAAACGCCACATTAAGGACGCTCTTAAAAACAACAAACCCCGCTAGCAACTTTGTTACTAGCGGGGTTTGTTTTTATGGATCGACGTTTTTATTGCAGATAGCTTTCCAAAGACGTAAACCTACACCGCCACACACATCGGCGTGCCTGAGATTGGGTCATTAAATACTCTCGCTTGTAAATCAAACACCGATGACAACATGCCTTCTGTCATTACCTCTTGCGGTGTTCCCTGCGTGACTAACTGACCTTTTTCCAACACCACCAAATGATCGCAGTAACGGCACGCTTGGTTTAGATCGTGCAGCACTACGACCACTGTTTTGCCTTTGTCGTTCATCTGCCTCATGAGTTTCATCAGCTCAACTTGGTGAGAGAGATCCAAGTAAGTGGTTGGCTCATCAAGCATCACTACGTCGGTATCTTGCGCCATTACCATCGCAATCCACGCTCTTTGCCTTTGACCGCCAGACAACGATTCAACTGGCTTGTCAGCAAACTCAATCACGCCAGTATCTTGCATTGCTTGCTCGACCAAGGCTTTGTCTTGTTGACTTAACCTGCCCCAATGAGAGAGATAAGGCGAGCGGCCATATTCGACCAGTTTTCTGACGGTAATACCTTCAGGACTGACAAGAATCTGCGGCAGCAAAGACAACGAACGCGCCAAGCGTTTATCACCGTAGCTGCTTAGTGGTTTGTCGTTATACAACACTTGGCCAGAAGCAGGTTTATTGATGCGTACCAAGGTTTTTAATAGTGTCGATTTACCGCAACCATTTGGACCAACTAGTGCGGTAATTTTACCTTGAGGAATCGACAAAGAGAGATCTGGAATGATGGTCTGTTTGCCGTACGCGACGGATAAGTTCTGCGTTCGTAACATGCTTACCAACCTCTGTAACGATACAAAAGAAAAATGAAATATGGTGCGCCAATAACAGATGTTAGCACTCCCGCTGGTAGCTCAATTGGCGGCTGTAAGCCTCTCGCTAAACCATCGGCGCAAATCACCAACAAAGCGCCAAGGGTTGCAGCGGCTGGAATCAACAACTTGTGGTTGTGGCCAAACAGCAAACGCGCAAGATGCGGCGCAAGCAGGCCAACAAAGCTGATCGTGCCTGCCACAGACACACTGATGCTCGCCAATAGCACGGCAGCAATCAGCGCAAGAATTTGGATCTGTCTTGGTTTCGTGCCAAGTGTAGTGGCGCTTTCTTCTCCCAGTCCCATAACATCTAGCCGCCAAGCCAGCCAAAACGCCAATGGCAGTAGCAGCAATAAAGCACTCCAAATAAACGGCACTTGTTGCCAGTTTCGTCCCCACAAACTGCCGGTTAGCCATACCATCGCCGTGTTGATTTCAATAGGGTGCACAATCAGAAGAAAATCGATACCGCTGGCTAAAAATGCGCTGACAGCAACACCAATCAGCGCCAAACGTGCTGGTGTTGGTTTCGACCAGTAAGCCAGCACAGCAATAAAGCCAGCAGCAAGCAAGCCTCCCGCCATGGCGACCATCGGCAACATTGCCACTGGCGCATTCGGATACAGCACCAAACAAGCGGTAGCCGCCAGTCCTGCTCCGGCGCTTATCCCCATTAAATCTGGTGAGGCAAGTGGATTACGGATGACGCCTTGAACTAAAACGCCTGACAGCCCCAACCCAGCGCCCACGCCAATGGCGAGCAACATTCTCGGTAATCGATATTGGTGAATCACAAAGTCCGAGTCAGAGAAAGAAAACAGTAATGCAAAAACCTGTTGAGCCGACATGTTCGCCGCGCCAACAAACAGCGTGAGAGAAGACGTAATCAGCAACAATCCAACTAATGCAAACAGTTTGGTTTGATTCATCATGATGATTTCCTCATTGCAATCGCGATAAAGCAAGGTGTGCCCAACAGCGCGGTAATCACGCCCACTGGCGTTTCAGCCGGAAAAGCAATCGCGCGTGATAAAGCATCTGACCACGTCACTAATGTCGCGCCACACAAGGCGGAAACCGGAATGAGAATGTGATAGTTGTGACCAACAATCGGGCGCACCAAGTGCGGCACTAACAACCCGACAAAGCCAATTGGTCCAGCAATCGCTACGCTAGTTCCTGCCAACAGCACAACCGATAAACCACTGATAAATCGCGTAAGACGAATGTTACCACCTAGCCCAACAGCAACTTCGTCCCCCAACGCGAGTAAATTTAAGTTTCGCGCTAAGCCCATGGCGAGCACCAAACCTAAAGTCGCAAAAGGCCACAGTTGCTGCCACTGCTCAGAATCTACCGCAGAGAGTGAACCCGTTAACCAATGCAACACGCTGTAAGCCATGTCATCCGCCAAAATTACCGACGCACGAGTTAACCCTATCAGCAGTGCACTGATGGCAATGCCCGCTAGCACTAAACGCAATGGGTGAGAACGCGCGGAGAAAAAACCGCCCAACAACATGACCGCACCACCACTTAGTAGCGCGCCGAGTACTGCGTTGATGATTGGGTTCAATTGACTAAAGAATGGTACGCCGATAGACGCCAAGGCCATAAAACAAGCCGCACCAGCATTAATGCCGAGAATGGATGGCGACGCCAAAGGGTTACGAGTTAATCCTTGCATCAGCACTCCGGATACCGCAAGCGAAGCGCCAATTAATAACCCAGCATAGGCACGAGGCGCACGCAGCGTCGCGAGGATTTGATGCAGCATATTGCCCTCAGCAAACGCAAACCAATAGCTTGTCAGATCATTAACGCTCAAAGAAAAGTTGGACCAGCCAATCATTGAGGCTGCATAGCCTGAGAGCGTACACAACGCCATAGCACAGACAAACAAGCTCGCTTTCCAATGCGATTTGCTAACCGAAGACGCGCTTTCCGAGCTTATCGCCGAACTCATGAGCGCTCCAATAACGCTTCAAGATTGCGGGCAATTTCTTCCGCAGCCAACATGCCGCGATTTAACGACCACAGCTCAGGAGAGACCTCAACAAGTTGCTGTTTTTTCGCAGCGGTTAGCAGCTTAAATAATGGGTTTTTGCGCCACTCATCCACAATATTTGGTTGAGAGTAAAGTCCAACTAACAACCAATCAGGGTTGGTTTTTAGTAAAAGTTCGAAACTGGTTGGGATATACGCTTTTTGCTCAGATGGAGCCAGCGGGCTTTGGATGCCCAGCATACTCAAAACGCCCCCAGCGTAAGAAACCGGGCTATGCAACCACATCCCTTTGTCAGAAACCACACCAAACTGAATGGTTTCCTGTGTTGCAAAATGCTGTTTGAACTCCGCCATTGTCTGTTTGTGCTGCTCAATTCGTTGTGTCATTTTCGCTTGTTTGCCAATTGCCACGCCGATTTTGTGTGCGGATTCGAGATTTTCTTGATATGTCTCACCACGGCTTTTTAACAGCAAAGTTGGCGCAATTCGCTGCAAATCTTGATAAATTGCGCGATGACGTTCTGCATCAGCAATGATCAAATCCGGCTTGAGCACCGCAATCGCCTCTAAACTCGGTTGCGAGCGCATGCCGACCGATTGCCAAGGACCAACCTTGGCACGAACAGCAGGAATGACTCGTGTGGCATCGTTGTCATCGGCGACGCCTACAGGTGAGACATCGACTGCCGCTAATGCATCGACAAACGAAAATTCTAAAACCACAATACGTTGAGGTATCGCTTCTAGCTCAAAAGTGCCTTGCTCATCTTGCACGCTGCGCGCCTGAGAAAATGCGCTAAATGACATCAAAGCTGAGCTCAACAGCATCAGCAAAACTGTTGAAAAGTGTTTGATCGTAAATTGTTTTTTATTTTTCATCTTGCTTTTTTCCAGTGCTAAGAGTTTTCCATTACCTAAGATCGGCAAAGTCGCCAAGGTAAATTGGCGACTTTTCTTTTCAAACTCGGTGAACGAAACGCTTAAAACTGATAGTTCAGATCCAGTGTGTAAGAGCGTCCCGGAGCTGGGTACCGACCAACTGGGCTTGTATCAATCCCGCGGAAGTAATACTCCTCGTCAAACAAGTTGTTCACCGCAACATTCATGCGTAACTTGCCTTTGTCGTCTTTGTATAAATCCGTCCCCAAGTTGAAGTTCCACACCATGTAAGATGGTACTTTACCCGTTGCGCCAGTTGCATCTTCGGCACTGGTGTTGGCGTTATCGGTATACGAATCACTAAAGTAGAAGCCCGATAGCGTGGTGTCCATGCCGTAAAATGCGTAGGTTGCATCCCAACCAAGCTGATGCTTAGAGGTGTAAGGCAGTTGATTACCTTTATTCGCGCCTTCTTCTTCAAGCGTAGCGTCTAGATAGTTGTAGCTTGCGCCTAAACTCAGTGCAGGTAGTGCTTCAGGCACGTAACGAGCAGAAAGCTCTATGCCTTGGTGAAGTGTTTTTCCGATGTTATCGAAGGTCTGCGTTGAGCTTTGCCATTGCAATTGATCTTCAAAGTCGATGCGATAAAGTGCAGCGTTAAAGCTGGTCGCATCTTGGGTGTAACGCGCGCCGACTTCGTAGTTCCAAGCCAGTTCGCTACCTTCTTCACCCAAACCTCGGATGTAGGCAATTTGTGGCGCACGAAGTGATTTTTGCGCGTTCGCATACGTCACCCACTGGTCAGTTAAGTTGTATGCCACCGTCAAACCTGGCAACCATTCCGTCACGGTGTTGTCTGCCGTTTGTTTTTTACCACGATCGGTAAACGTCATTCGAACCGACTCAACACGCAACCCAGGCGTTACCTTCAATGTATCATTGAACAAACCAATTTCGTTGCTAACGTATCCAGCAAACGCGTCCGTATCTAGATGCCAATCACGCGGAACGCTGGTTGCACCACCGGCGATTGGAGTCTGAGTGAGTTTGTAGTAAATGTCTTCATTAACATAACGGGTACCCACGATCCAGTTTTGAGTAACGGATTTACCTTCGCCAAAGTACATCGCCATTTTTGGCTCTATATCATACACGGTAAATTCACGTGGAGAGGTACGAACGTCCGTCGCTGGCAGAGCCGGATCCGCCCAATGGCCACCCGCGCTGTTAAAGCCCCACTTGAAAAGACGCTCTGACTTATGGCCAAACGTTAGCACTTCTAGCTCGGCACTGTCGGCAAATGGCAAATCGTGGATGTACTTAACACTCCAGCGCGTCGACTTACCTTCATAATCATCGTAAGGACGTTTCGATTGGTGACGATCTTGCTCGTAATCTTGTGGCGAAAGTGCGCCCGGCATTTGCGTTTCAGCATCGTAACGTTGCAGGAATGCTTGAATCTCTTGAGTGTCACTCAGTAGCCACTGTGCTTTGGCTTGGAAGTTCTTCACGTCCGTATCGGAATGTTCACGGAAGCTTTCACCTTTTAGGAAGTTACCTTCCAACTGTAGTGCAAATGTGTCGCTTAACCAGCCGCCCGTGCGTAGGTAAAAATCATTCAGCGGCGCATCACCGCCATCAAACACGGTAAGGCGGTTACTGATTTCAGTTTGCCACGTGTGTGGAATCGGTTTGGTCACTAAGTTGATCACACCACCGACGTTGTTTGGGCCGTACTGTACTGCGGCACCACCGCGTACAATGTCAATACGATCAAGCATCGACAGTGTTGCTGGGAAGATAGACTGACCAGTGTGACCATATGGCGCAAGTGTTAGCGGTACACCATCCATCAAGAACTGAGCATGACCACTACGGCTTGCTTTCAAACCACGTACGGAAATGTTAGGCAATACGCCCGTTCCGCTTTCATCCTGAACTTTAATACCCGGCACGCGCTGTAGCGCGTTATCAATCGAGCCTGCGGCGGTTTTCTCGATTTGATCGCGGGTAATGACGGTACGAGCACCTGGGTACTCTTTGACGTCTTCAATTTCAGATTTACCAATCACGCTACCAGTGACAACGACGGTTTCCATCGTGGTAGTTTGTTCTTTTTTAGCAGGAGCAGCAACCGCGCTCATGGATGTGGCAGAAGCGATTGCAATCGCAAGCACACTGTAAGTGGTAGACAAACCAGCACGTACACGCACTTTACCATCCAAATTCTGGTAAGACATTAAGATCTCCTTTGCGAGAAATTGAGCCTCGGGCAGAATACATCCCGTAGGCTCTAGGGGCTAAACATCCTCAATATGAGGCAAAAATCGGCTAACAGGCGCTAACTACGCACAAAAAGCCTAGAACTGATATCCGTAGCTGAGCATGAACTCGGCTGGTGCGCCGTAGCCAATCTGGTTTAAGCCAGACGTGCCGTTTGTTGCGCCAAGAATGTATTTCTCATCCAAAATGTTGTAAGCGTTCGCTTGGATTTTGTGACGACCAGTGGTGTACGCCGCCATCAAATCCACCGTTGTGTAATCGCCAAGTGCGACGGCTTCGTCGTTACCTGCGTAACGGTCGCCCACGTACTTCACACCACCGCCTAAACGCCAGTTGTCATCCAATTGGTAAGTGCTCCAAAGAGAGAACAAGTGGTCTGATACATCGTTAGGCTTTTTGCCTGTGGCTTTGTCTTCCGCATCTAAGTAGCTGTAACCAACAGAGATGTCCCACTGTTTGGTGATTTGGCCGCGAGCCTCTAATTCAATGCCTTGGTGACGCACTTCAATTTTATCGATCACATCGCCGTCCACGTTAGTTTGTGGTTGCTCTTGATCAATCTGGAACAGTGCCGCATTCAACATTAATGCGTTATCCAAAAGGTACGCTTTCGCACCCACCTCTTTTAAGTCGGTGTGGAAGAATTCCGCCAATTTTGGATTGATGTAGATACCAGCGTACGGTAACTGCCAAGAGCGCGCTAAACTGGCGTATACGGATGTGTCGGAATTGATGCGGTATACCAAACCAGCACGGTAGCTGACTTTGTCATCATCCAACTTTTCCTTATCTGAGCCCGCTTTTTGTTGTTCGAGCTCCATCGAGTCGTAACGCACGTTACCGATCAAAGAAAGGTCGCCCCACGTATAGACGTCTTGCACATACAAACCTGTCGTGGTGGTGGTATTGTCACGAAATGGCTTAAAGCCCGGATCAGGCGTTGGACCAACGACTGGGTCGTATATATTTTGCGGAGGAAGCGTTTTGTCACTTGCCAACGTTAGGTCGATATCGATCTGGTTGAAATCTGCACCCACCATCAATTGATTGTCCCTGGTTTCCCAAACCAACTCAGATTGTAAAGTGGTCGTAGTACGTGGATCGTAACCAAAGTTGTTGACGGTTTGAGACACTTCATTACCCGTCACTTTGCCCTGACGCGTGCCTTTTTGCTCAAGTTCGATATGGTTGAACGCCGCTCGGTTGTTCCATACCCATTGATCATTCAGACGCCATTCGTAATCCACCGCAATACGGAGACTGTCTGACTCCTGATAGTCGTTTGTACCGCCAAAGTAAGTGCTTACTGGCAAATCAACTGGCTTGCCATTTTTTGATGGCACACCACGATACGGCACTAGTTCTTGATGGGCGTATTCCACGTCAATATCAATGGTGTGACCTTCCGCTGGTAACACACGAATGGTCGGTGCAATGAAGAAATCGTTTGAATCAACATGATCAACGTACGAGTCGGCTTGACGGTATTCCAAGTTAATACGCCCGTTGACCTTATCTGTAAACGCCATTGAGCTGTCGACCTGACCAACATATTGGTTGTTGCTGCCTACACTACCGTTTACGTGAGTAAAATTCTCACCGTTAGCGCGTTTCGTCACCAAGTTGATGATGCCCCCAGCCGAACCACGGCCATACAAAGCACCCGCAGGGCCTTTCACAATTTCAACGCGTTCAACGTTCGCTAAGCTGCGGTAAGACTGCAACGTACCGTCATCTCGCAAGCCATCACGGTACATATCGTTGAGTGAATCAAAACCACGGATCATGAACTGATCGCGGCTGCCTTCGCCCAAGGTGTTATTGACCCCGGCTACCCCATCTAGCGCATCCACTAAACGCACCGCGCCTCGGTCTTGCATTTCTGTTTTCGTTACTACGGATACCGCTTGTGGCACATCAAGCCATTCCACATCGGTTTTGGTGCCTGATTGAGGCATGTGTTCAGCATAACCTTCGTACTGATGACCGAAGACTTGAATCGTTTCAGTTGCTGATGGGGTTGAGTTCGTCTCTTCTGAAGCCACTGCGCTTGGTGCTACTAATGAAGAACCAATCGCGACCGCCAAGGGGGTCAGGGTCAATAATTTATTCATTCCATAATTCCGTTTAGTTGTTATAAAGCCAACGGATGGAAATAAGAACAAATATTATTTCTATTTGCAATATTAATTTTATGCTCTATATTTATTTACCCTAAAAACACAACTAACAACAAAAAAAACCAAATATCATAACAATAAATACTAAAACTTCTGCCCTCCGTCTCGAGAGAGGCACATTGGAAGACGACCGTGAGCGACTTTATCAACGTTAGAAGAAAATGTTAGAAAATTAGGAAAGCTCATGAAATCTACGATGATTATCGTAAGTCATGTCGTTAACGATGCAGTCACTCACGGCTTTGTGCCTGCAGCTAAAGCGATGGACCTTCACGTCGTTCTTATCACCGACCATAAGCTCAGCCATTTAGAGTTGGCGAGTCATGATAGTCACTTTAATCCGGATACCATTCTAGAATGTGATGTCTTCAACCCATTAGAACTCATCGAAACCATCACGGAGCATGAATTAAAGCCAGACGCTATTTTCAGCAATAGTGATCACTTACAAACTTCCACCGCCATCTGCGCGCAATTTTTTGGCCTCCCATCCAAAGATTGGTCTGTCACGTTAAAGGCCAAAAACAAACACTTAACTCGACAAGTGTTAAATGAAAAATCCTTACCCAACACACAAAGCTGTTTGCTGCATCGCCATTCGAATGTGGCATTAGGCATGGCCTTCCCTGTCGTAGCAAAACCCAAAGAAGGCGTGGCGAGTTTAGATGTACAGCGCTGTGACTCCCAAAGCGAGCTCGATGCTTACTCCGAGGCGTTTTGGCAAAAGCACCCAAACGCCGCCATTCTGGTGGAGCAGTTTCTTCAAGGACCGTTGGTTACGCTCGAAACTTTAGGAGACGGTAACCAACTTATCGCCGTGGGCGGTTTTGATGTGTCGCTCTCTGAGCCGCCTTACTTTATCGAAACCGCCGCAGACTGGAACGGACCAAACGGCATTGCTCACCGAGAAGCTTGCTTGGCTCAACTTAAAGCGTTCGGCGTTGGTTTTGGAGTTTGCCACAGCGAATTTATCATTACAGAAAATGGCCCGGTTCTGGTGGAAATTAACTACCGCAGTATTGGAGATGGCCGCGAATTCTTGCTCAACAATCTCGCTCACTTCGGTTGGTTTAGCACAATTTTGGGTCTGCATTTGGGCCGAAGATTGGCCGGCGATTACCAAATTCATGGGTCAGCGCACGTGCACTATGTGGTTGCGGAGCACAGTGGTGTGATTGACGGAGGTTCGACGTCGTTCATCCAACACGATGACGATATCATCACCCAGCAACAGGTACTAAAAACCGCTGGAGAACACTTCCAACAGAGTTATTCCAATAAGGATTATCTCGCCCGAATTTCGATTGTCTCACCATCAGGGCGAAACCTCGACCAAGCGCTGCAGAACGCGCTTAGCAATTTCGATCTAGCTCCGACTCGTGAGGTGGCAGCATGAACGACAACGCTTTGTATCTAACGCAACGATTGATCGACACTTGCTTACGCGAAGACATGTTTGGCATTTTGTCAAAAGCCAAGTTCAGTAGCGACGCGCCAAAAGAGGGAATTGTTCCTCAAGGCGAGCAAGTCTGGCTGATATTTGCCAACTCTGATTTCACGTTGTATTTACCCGTTGCGCCAACGTATTACATGCAGCACTGGCGCTACGGTCACGCCAATGACGAAACACCACAAGGTTGGTGGGTGGAGAAAAATGGCCAAGTCGAACATCAACAACATTACAAAGAGTGGATTGCACTACTAACGACACTGGCGCATGACAGCTCTCACGAATTGTTGGCGGGATACCTTCAAGAACTAGAATGTGCAGAGCAACACAAAGCGCTGTGTGACCAAGCGTTTCATCATCACGCAGACCACATTTCTCAACCAATATCCGAGCTTGGTTCTTGGCATCAAAAACTGCTGCTAGCCGACCAGATCGCTTCTTACCTTGACCATCCGTACTATCCAACTGCGCGGGCGAAGTTTGGTCTGAGCGATGAAGACCTTGCTAAGTACGCGCCCGAGTTTGCACCAAGCTTTGCTCTGCATTGGATTGCGATTGAAAAATCACTGGTGACATTAACCAGCGAACAACCTGATTGCTGGCCAACCATGGAGCAAGTTGGGCTTCCTGCTGATTTTGCACTGAGCCACGTACTGTTCCCTGCGCATCCGCTCACCCTGCGATCTTTAGAAGCCTTACCCGAAGGTATGATAGAAGCGCCTTTAACGTATCTAGACGTGACGCCGACGCTTTCCGTTCGTACGGTGGTCGTCAACGACGCACCGCACATTCACATCAAAGTTCCGCTGATCATGCGATCGCTAGGCACGAAAAACATTCGCTTAATCAAGCCTTCAACACTGTATGACGGCCACTGGTTTGAACGCCTACTCAGCCACCTTGAACAAACGGACGCAGACTTAAACAGTCGCTTGTTCCATTGCAACGAAAAACACGGTGGACACGTCGGCGAGGATAAAACCTTCGCGTACATCGTACGTGAGTACCCACTTATTCATTGCGAAGACAAAGCGCTAGTTCCGGTTGCCGCACTGGCAAGCCCAATGCCTGACGACCGCTTGTTCTTAGAACACTTGGCAGAGCAGTACTATCAACAAGATACGCTGGCGTGGTTCAAAGATTACGTCGACCTATTATGCCAAGTACACCTTACCTTGTGGCTTCGTTATGGCATTGCATTGGAGTCCAACCAGCAAAACGCCATCATTGCATTTGATCAACAGGGCAAAATGACGCTCGCGATGAAAGACAACGACGCAGCGCGAATTTGGCCAGAGCGCTTCCACTTTGCAACAGAGCATGCTGCCCAAAAACACGGCGCAAAACTACTTCCAGTGGATTGCGATGAACTGCTCGATCAACGCATCAAAGTCGACAATGAATTGGCGCTCGGTCAGATGTTTACCACCATCACATTACAACTGGATATCGCAGCGATTGTAGAAGCCATGGCAGCGAAGGGCATTGCCTCTTCAGCATCGCTTTACGCCATCGTGGCCAAAAGCATTTCAGAACAACTCAACCGATTAGAAGGCGAAGGGTTAGAGACGAAACTGGCACGCGAGTTACTGCAAGAGGCGCCTGATTTGTACGCCAAGTACTTGTTGAGCTCTGGCAGTTTGCTCTCGAAAGAAGCCTCCGGCGCGAGCGACATCAATAAGTTCTATGGTTTGTCGGCCCCGAACTTCTTACTGCTTTCTAGCGAAGAAGCGCAACGCGCCTACATAGAAGCCATCAAAAAAAGCGTACGTTAACGATTATGACCAAACTCATCTACAGTGTGTTGTTGTGCCACTTTATCGCTGCGTTTGCCGCGTTAGGTATGCCGCTATTTCTACCCGTCGTGTTGCCAACGTTAGGCGCAAGCATTGATGCGGACTGGGCAGGGGTATTGTTTATCCTACCTACGTTTTGTACTGCGTTGGCGGCGCGATTTTGGGGCAACTTTGCCGATCGCTACGGTCGCCGCCGCTCACTCTTGCGTGCACAACTTGGCCTTGCAGCAGGGTTTGCGCTGTGCGGCTTGGCAGACAACCTCGCCATGTTTGTGTTTGGTCTTATTGTTCAAGGAACCTTTGGCGGCACCATGGCCGCCTCGAACAGCTACTTATCTAGTCAAATTAAAGAAGCCAAAACACTCGGCAAGTCACTCAATAAAACCCAACTATCTGCTCGCTTGGCGCTGATCGTTGCGCCCATTGGGCTCGGCTGGAGCTTGTCAGAGACCAACCCGCTCAACGCGTATCTTTGGTTATGCGTTTTGCCTTTAATTGCTATGGGCATCACGCTAACACTGCCTGCGGATAAACCTGCCGAACGAAACCTCGAAAAGCCAAACTCAGAATCTCAGCAAGAAAAACCGGTTGCACAGAAAAACGCAATGCATGCCATTCGTTGGATCTTCTTTGCTCAGTTCGGGTTTGCGTTTTCCATGGTGGTGACCTTTCCTTATTTCTCGCCGTTTGTGCAGCAATATGGCATCACTCACCACGCATGGATCGGTTTTTTGTACGCACTGCCGCATGGCATCTATCTGTTGCTGGCAGGCAAAATCCACGTGTTGTCAGATGGGCTGAATCGCCATCAACCGCTGCGCACGTTGTGGCTCGGGTTTGCATTGCTTGCCGTGAGCTCTGCCTTGCATTTGATTGCGTCCGAAACCGCACTCATTGCTGCGAGAATTGTCTTCGGCATCGCGATGGTGTGTTGCTATCACGGATTGCATCAGCATCTTGCGAGCCATCTGGATCGCAAACTCAGTGGCAAAGTATTTTCTCGCTTTGATGCCATGTCCAAATGGGGTGGCGTGGCAGCGGGATTTTGCGCTTCTTTCATTTCTAGCTTGGGGCTACTTGAGGTTCCTTTCCTACTTTCTGCGATAGTCAGCGTAATCACCTTGATCGCGCTGGTTCTCCATTCAAAATTTGGAAATCAACATGTTACAAACTCAATCCTCTCAGACTAGCGAGTTGCGCGCGCATGATGTGCAGCTCAATCGGGAGAAGGCCCAACTCAACACGATTATGGGTGTTCTTAATTGTTACTTACGTGAATTTGCGCTACCGAATCAACAAGTGGAATGGCACTACCAATCGACATCGCTACCCCAAACGTTAAAACGCAACTATTCCGCCAAGCAGCGGGTAGCCGTTTATCTTTCTCAACAAAATGGCGTGCTGGTTTTGCCGATTCACTACGCGAGCAAACTGGGCAAAATCAAATTGGCAGAACTGCCATGGGCGAAAATGCCGGGATCTGGTTGGGCGAAATTGGATGCCACGCAAACTCTTACGCTTTTGCTTAACTATCTCAAGCAGGTATTGGCGATCCCATTTAACCATGAGCTGATCGAACAACTGGAAAATAGCGTGCTGGTTACCGAGCAGTTTCTCAACGTCGCGCCCAAATCGCATCACAACGAGTTTATCGCTTCGGAACAGTCTCTGATTTGGGGGCATACTTTCCATCCGACCCCAAAAAGTCGTTCGGGCGTCACCATGGATGATCTCTTGGCGTTTTCTCCAGAAGTCGGCGCGCAAGTCCCGCTGTACTGGTTTGAAGTGGATACGTCCTTACTTGATGTGCTGAGTTCCGACGGAGAAGCTAACCCTGCTCAGCACATGCTACAACAGCTCGCGCCACAACACGCCACCAGCAATGGGAAGACCCTCTACCCTTGTCATCCTTGGGAAAGCTACACCATTTTGAGCAACCCAAGCGTGAAGCGTGCCATTGAACAAGGCAAGATCACGCCACTGGGTTTAGGTGGTGAAAAGATGCAGCCGACCTCTTCAGTTCGTACCCTCTACCACCCAGATATGGATTGGTTTGCGAAATTCTCCATCAACGTACGATTAACCAATTGCGTGCGCAAAAACGCGTGGTACGAACTCGACAGCGCCGTGCAGCTCACGTCGATTCTCAAACCAATTCGAGAAAACGAACAGCTGCACAACCCCGTATTTAAAGTGATGACAGAGCCTTACGCCACCACATTGAATCTAGAAAGTGTCGCTGAGCGTAATTGGGATGACAACACCAAAGCGCGCGAATCGTTTGGGATTTTGTATCGCGAAAATTTCTCGCTGAGCGAAGTCGATATCTTAAAACCAACCCTCGCTGGCGCTCTGTTTGCTTACGACAAAAACGGCAACAGTTGCATTGCTCAACGCCTTAAAAACAAAGCGCGTACTACGCAAAATCGCTATTCCGACATCGCGACACTGTGGCTTGAGCGCTATTTGCATTGCCTAATTCCGGGCGTGTTTAATTACTACTTCAAACACGGGGTGGCGTTTGAGCCGCATTTGCAAAACACCTTGATTGGCTTTGAGCAAGAGATGCCGTGTTGTGTTTGGATTCGTGATTTGGAAGGCACTAAATTACTGCCAGAGTTCTGGCCAGCAGAAACATTAACTGATTTGTCTGAACGCGCGCGACAATCGGTTTACTACAGTCGCGAACAAGGCTGGAATCGCATCGGATACTGCACCTTTATCAACAACATCAGCGAAGCGATTTTCTTCATCGCAGAAGGTGATGAGCCACTAGAGCAAACGCTATGGAATGCGGTGCAAAGTGCCATTGTGCGTTGGCAATCAGTGAATGGAAAACAGCCGGAACTAGAAGCGTTGCTGAATGGCGGTCACTTCCCGAGCAAAAATAATTTCACCACGCGTTTGATGCAAAAAGCCGATAAGGAGTCGGGCTATACCCAAGTCGCCACGCCTTGGCAGCAACACGAAAAAGGAGCGCAACATGTCTAATTCCCTCTCTCTACCGACACGCGTTAGCCAACAAGTTCACACACTCGCACAGCAGCAAAGTCAACCCTTGTGCGCATACGTGTATGACCTAAGCGCCTTAGAAGAACACATCAAACAACTGCGTCACGTTTTGCCGAGAAATGTCGAGCTATTTTACGCAGCCAAAGCCAATCCATCGGGCCCGATTCTTAAAACGCTCGCGCCGTATGTCGATGGTTTTGAAGCGGCATCTGGCGGGGAGTTGACACACCTCCACCAGCAACAACTCGATAAGCCATTGATCTTCGGTGGCCCCGGAAAAATGCTAAGTGAATTGCAACAAGCGATTGAGCTTGATGTTGATGCAATTCATGTCGAAAGCCTCACCGAGCTACAACGCATTGGAGCACTAACCGAGCGCCTCAACCGCCCTGCTTCGATCTTTTTGCGTATGAACATCGATATTGGCGACATCACGCTCAGCAAGTTGGCGATGGGTGGCAAGCCGACTCCATTTGGCTTGGACGAGTCCGAGCTGAGTAATGCTTTGATGTTGCTGCGCGATTTCCCGCAAGTGTCACTCAAAGGCTTCCATTTTCACTTGATGTCGCATCAGCTCGATGTTGAACGTCACTTAGCGTTAATGCAGCGCTATTTCCAAGTCGTGAAAACGTGGCAGCAGGAGTTCGAACTCAGTGAGCTGATGATCAACTTGGGCGGCGGCATGGGGATTAACTACCAAAACCCTGAGCAACACTTTCCGTGGATGGAGTTTTGCGACAAGTTGGAATTCCTCATCGCCAAAGAGCAAGTGCAAGACTGGACACTGCGTTTTGAATGCGGACGTTTCATCACGGCGGCATGCGGTTATTACGTGATGGAAGTACTGGATATTAAGCAAAATCTTGGCGAAAACTTTGTCATCGCGCGCGGAGGAACTCACCACTTCCGCACGCCAGCGGCGCAGAGCCATGATCATCCATTCGTCATCCTGAAAAGCGAGCAACACCATGAGATTTCTCATCCAATTCAGCATGCACAAGCGACCTTTGTCGGCCAGCTTTGTACGCCCAAAGATGTGCTGGCACGCAATCAACACGTCGCCCACGTCGATATTGGTGATTACGTTGTGTTTACCTTAGCGGGCGCCTATGCGTGGAACATCTCCCATCAAAACTTCTTGATGCATGAACCGCCGATCTTCCACTATTTTTAAACGGCATACTTCGCTTTACTCAGCCCCAATCATTGGGGCTTTTTTATTCCACTCGGCACAAATTAATTGCCATTAACCGCTTTGCGAAATAGCAATAATGCGTTTTATCAGCTCGTCGGGTTCCATCTTGGGATTGCGGTAAAAACGGAAGATTTCCGAGTTTATCGCTTGCTGAGCAACCGGATTGACCGCCATTGAATCAATCATACTCGGCACAGCGAGGTTGTGTTTAACGCCGTAGTGAAAGTCTTGATATGACTGGACCTGACACGGATTAAAATCGCTGATGTCGATATCGGTACGCACCGGAATCGAGCCTTTTACCTTATTGAACTTAGCTTGAAACTCGACGTCTGCCAGCGCGCTTGCGGTTTGCTGAGCCGCCTCGGCAGAAAACGACTTGCTCGACATAAACACCAAGCTGTCCATGTTGTAGAGGAATACACCATCGCTGTCCGGCGTTGGGTAACAGCCGACCTCTTGCGGAACCGAGACTTGATTGACGAGCAGCTCACCTAATATCCAATCACCGCCGATTTGAAACAGTGCTTGACCGTCGGCTAGCGCTTGGGTCGCCGTATCCCACTTACTGTCGGGCAATTGGTTGTCGATCAACAAACTGAGGCGACGAAATTGCGTCAGTGCTTGGCGCAGGGTGTCGCTGTCGATGCTATCTCGCTCAAGTTTAACCATCGCATTGGTGTAGAACTCAACGCCGCCAGTGGAGATCACTAAGTTCTCGAAAAGTTGGGCGACTTGCCACGGCTGCTCACCGACCGCGATCGGTACAATGCCATTTTGCTTAGCAAGCTCCATGGCAGCGAACATCTCTTGCCAGTTTTTCGGCGCGGACAGATTCAGTTGTTTAAGCAGTTTGTGGTTGACCCACAACCAGTTCAAACGGTGCAGCGTAAGTGGCAGGGCGATATAGCCGTTTTGTGTTTTATTGATTTCAATAGACAGCGGGTAGAGCACCTCGTCCCAGCGCTGCTCATCCGCTACCGTGTTGACGTTGTGCAAAATACCGATGGCATCCCACGCCTTAATACTTGGCCCTTCTATTTGCGCGAAGCTCGGTGGATTGCCCGCCAGCGCGCGAGCTTGCAGTACCGTCATTGCGCTGTCGCCACCACCGCCTAGCACCGGGCTTTGCAGCAGCTCAATATCGTGCCGTTTTAGCTGAGCTTTGAGTGTTTGCAGCGCTTGCTGTTCGCCGTCAGAAGTCCGCCAATGTAAAAACTCTACCCCTTGTGGCGACTCAGCGTGAGCGACGCAAGGGGCGAGCAACAGTGGGAACAAGAATGCCAGTTTGTTCATAGTCAGTCTCTCGGGAAAGTCAGCGTGGCGCAGAGGCCGCCAAACTGAGAATGGCTCAGCAACAAGTTGCCGCCATGAGCCTTTGCAATACTCTGTGAAATGGTTAACCCCAGCCCACTGCCTTCTTTATCGTTGCTAGCGCGGAAGTATGGCTGGCAGAGCTTTTCAAGTAATAAATCGTCAACGCCGCCACCGTGATCTTCAATTTCAATCTGGATCGACTCTGGGCTTTCACTCAGCGTAATGTCCGCTTGATGGCCGTATTTGAGCGCGTTATCGACCAGATTCTGAATGCAGCGCTTAATCGCTAACGGTTTACCAGCAAAGTGGGTGCGGATTTCACCGTGGATGCGAATTGTGTCCGGCGCATCGGCGATATTGGAGGAAATGTGCTGAATCAGTTGGGTGAAATTGATCGGCTCGATTTCCTCGTGGATATCGGTCTCTTTAATGCATTGCAATGCGCCTTTGACCATCAAATCTAGGTCGTTACTCAGGCGGATAAAGCGTTCTCGGTCGGCGTCGTCATCCAGCATTTCCGCTCGCAGTTTTAGGCAGGCAATCGGCGTTTTCAGATCGTGGGAGATGGCGCTGAACAGCATCTCGCGGTCTTTAATGTGGCTGTCGATGCGTCGATTCATTTTGTTAAACGCACGTACCGCCGCTTTCAGTTCGTTACTGCCGCGCTCAGAAACTTCGGGCACGTCTAATCGGCTCGACATCAGGGTTGCGGCTTTTGCCAGCTCTCGAATTGGTTGAATTTCTTTGCGAACGATAAACCAGGTACACAGCAACAGCATTAGCGCGGACAGCAATAGCGTCAGCCATTGGCGCAGCTCAAAATAGTTAGTCTCTAGGTTGATGTAAGGCGCGGGTAGCACCGCCGCGAGATAAAACCATTCGTTCTGCGCGACTTCGACCTGCATCACCAGAATGGGTGGATTGAGGTCACCAAACGAAAGCGAATAATGCGCCCACAATAGTGGCAGTTCATCGATAGGTAGCTCGTTGTTGAACACTTTGAGTTTGTCGCGCTGGGTGAACTCCACCTCGATATTAGGAATGCCGCTCAGCTCGCTTTCTAATACTTCACGAACTTGGTTGATGACCAGCGTTTTGCGCTCGCTCTCTGGCAGCGGGTCGACGTCAATCTGGTGATTGTTGAGTGAGACGAAAAAGCGCGTACCACCCATGTTGCGTAGTTGATTGAGCACCAAGTGGTGATATTCCGAAGGGAGGGTTTGAAAGAAGGCGATGGTAGAAGAAGCGCTCAGTGCTAAGCTTTTGACTGTGGTGGTCAGGCCCTCTTTATCGCGTTCGCTGGCGTGTTGATACCAGATAATTCCGGATAATACCTGCGCCAGAATGATCACCAGCAACAAGAACACACTGGTGCGAACGACCAGTGATCCCGTCCAGCGTTTAATTCTCATAATGCACGTCCGTGGTCAGCATGTAGCCTTTATTGCGCACTGTTAGGATCAGCGAACGGTCTTTATCTTCAAGGTGATGACGCAAGCGGCTGATCTGCACGTCAATGCCGCGTTCAAACGGGTCGGCATCGCGTCCCCAGATCTCGCGCGCAATGTCATCGCGAGACAATATTGATTGCGCGTGGTTGACGAACAAACCGAGCAGCGACAAATCCGCGCCACTAAGTTGCTTAACCTCGCGGCTAGCAACGTGGGTCAGTTGCCGGGTTACGGTATCTAATAACCAATCGTCAAAACGCACTTTACGCGTCAGTTTGCTATTGGCGGTCGTTTGGCTGCGTCTCAGAATCGTTTTGATGCGCGCGAGCAGTTCACGCGGACTGAATGATTTGGTGATGTAGTCGTCAGCGCCCATTTCTAGTCCTGCGACTCGGTCGGCTTCTTCAGTGACTGCGGTCAGCATGATGATCGGGATATCGGAGTTTTTGCGCAGTTTCTGGCACAGGGTAAAGCCGTCTTCACCGGGCATCATAATATCGAGGATGATTAAATCAGGATGGTGATCGTTGAGCAGTTGCCACATCGCGCCGCCGTTTTCCGCGCAAAGCACTTCAAACCCAGCGCGACCAAGGTAATCCGACAACGCTTCGCGAAGGTCGAGGTTGTCATCGACGACCAGTATCTGCTTGTTTTCCATCCTACTTTCCCTGTGTCCGTCCCTGAGTTTGGCGCTGGCCAATATGATGCATTCTTAAACGCACATTCACAATCGAGCCGATTACAATTTTCACTTCTCGGTGTAAGAGATTTGTAAGCGACCACTTACAAACTGATTGCCTTTTGTAACCTTAGGCGCCGCCTTGCTCGCTATGATCATCCTGACCTTACGTGAAACAACATGACCTGAAGGAATCAGGTCCTACAACACTGGCATTCGTCAGGAGGAAACCATGTTTGCAAGTATATTTGGACAACTACAAAAAATAGGGCGGTCGTTGATGCTGCCTGTGGCGGTGTTACCAGTGGCTGGCTTGATGCTGGGTATTGGTAACGCGGGTTTTGCGTTTATTCCAGACGCGGTCAACAAAGTGATGCTCGCCGCCGGTGAAGGCGTGTTCGGCAACATGCAGTTGATGTTTGCGGTCGGTGTGGCGCTCGGGTTATCAAAAGGCAATGACGGTGCGGCTGCGCTCGCAGGCTTAGTTGGCCTAATTATTATGAACGCATCGCTCGGTATCGTGACTGGCCTGCGCGGCCTAGAAACTGACGCCACGATCATGGGCGTTGAGACGCTGCAAACCGGGGTGTTTGGCGGCATCTTTATCGGTGCGGTGGCGGCAATCATGTACAACCGCTTCTACAACATCAAACTGCCGGAATATTTGGGCTTCTTCGCGGGTAAGCGATTTGTGCCCATTGTCACCGGTCTATCGGCGATCGTCGTTGGTGCGATTCTCGCGTTTGCATGGCCACCTGTCGGACAACTTCTTGATGCATTCTCTCATTGGGCAGCGTACCAAAACCCTGTACTCGCGTGGGCGGTTTACGGCGCGGGCGAACGTTCACTACTCCCGGTTGGTTTGCACCACATCTGGAATGCGCCGTTCTTCTTTGAAGTCGGCAGCTATGTAGACCCAGAAACCGGCAAAGAGTTTACCGGTGAGCTCACTCGCTTCTTCGCGGGCGATAAAACCGCAGGTTATCTGTCTGGTGGCTTTATGTACTCCATGTGGGCGCTACCAGCAGCGGCATTGGCGATTTACCACTGCGCGTCTCCTGAGCGTAAGAAAATCGTCGGTGGTTTGATGATGTCTGCGGCGTTGACCTCTTGGTTAACTGGTATCACAGAGCCAATCGAATTTACCTTCCTATTCGTCGCGCCAGTGCTGTACGTGATCCATATTTTCCTAACTGGTATTGCGTTTGCGATCACCGCATTTTTGGAAATCAAACACAGTACTGACTTTGCGCACGGCGCGATCCAGTTCTTCCTTTACTACCCAATGTCGAGCAACGCGTGGATGTTCATCATCATCGGTCCAATCTGGGCGACGCTGTACTATGGCTTGTTCCGCTTCCTAATTGTGAAGTTGGATCTAAAAACGCCGGGTCGTGAAACCGACATTGCAGAAGTGAAGATTGCCGGACAGCCTGATGAAATTGCGGTGGATGTAGTCGCTGCATCGGGCGGCAAAGCCAATATTAAGTCAGTCGATGCGTGTATCACTCGTCTGCGTGTCTCGGTGAAAGACATCGCTAACGTTGATGTTGCTAAGCTAAAAGAACTTGGCGCGCGAGATGTGTTAGTGATTGGCGACAGTTTACAAGCGATTTTCGGTACGCAGTCTGACTCAATTAAGTCAGAAGTGCACAGCGTACTCGCCACCTCCTGATCTTACCTCCCCCAATCTAGGTAAGATTTGCCAACCTCCTTGTGAGGTTGGCTTTTTGTTTTCGGAGTAAAAAAAGCGAAGCCAATAACCAGCCCTACTTCGCCGCCGCGTTGGTTAAATTGCTCAGCACGCCGCTGATTTTGTTCAATACCTCGTCACAGCCTTCAATATGATGGCGCTGCTTTAAATACATCGGATCGTTGTAAGCTAACCACGTTTTACCTTCAGCATCTTCATACACCAACACTTTTTGGGGTGTGCGACGTGAAGTCGTATGAAGCGCTGTTCACCGCTTAATGTGTGAACCATCTGTATCACCAGATGAACCTAGGAC
>NZ_JAWOWF010000011.1:0-108975 GCF_033340295.1 Vibrio sp. 1401 | reverse complement strand
TTAAGGCTTTATTGTACTGCTTCCAGTTAGTTGTTTTGTAACGAGGTTTCGGCATAAGGCTACGATGATTAACTGATGTAACCGATCAGATCGTAACTTCCTGATTTAGTTCCATCGAATTACGCAACAAAGCCACAGCAGGAAGTTATTTATATCAACAGAATAAAGATCAATTGGATGCCATTTTTTCCCGAGGTGTCACTACTGTAACTCACGTTATTACGCCCTCTGAAACGGCTTCTTTTTTGGCTCAGCCTCCATGGAAAATCAAAGAAGAATTGTCTCAAGCTACTCAGAGTATTGATATGACAGAAGCTTATCGAACAGCATATCAAGCTCAGCAGTTAAGCCTCTCGAATTTATATGAAGAAAAACAGTCTCAGTTAACGTCGTATCAATCGTTAGCGGATGGCTTACCAATGGCATTAGTCGAATTACGTAAGGAGCTTGTCACCTTGCGAGAAACCCTTGTTCGTGACGGTGCCCTGTTTCCATATGCGGATGAGGTGTTGACTAAAGTGATGTCTGGGTTAAATGTCGCTTCTATCGATTCCATGAAAGTATCTGCCATAGCTGGCAGTCGAGATAAGCAGATTGCTCGTTTAATTTTAGATGGTGAAGCTAAGCTCGCAGAAAATGAAATGAAAGAGGCATGGTTATTAAACCAGTCACAAGCCTATTTCTACAACCAAATCTTACCAAAGGCTGTGATGGAAAATATTAATGACTCCATCGATAAACATGCAGAGGCGCACTTTTACACCAAAGCAATTGAAGAAGCTGAATTAGCCAAAGCCTACTTCGGTAATACGCCAGAACTAGACAAAAAAATAAAGGATTTAATCGTCGCAAGAAGCGAATTTATTTTGTTTAGCACCGTGATGGAGCAATCCGTTTACGACAAACAAAAGCTACATGAATCCCTTGCCGATTTAGAACGGAATGCACCAAGCAAATTTACAGAAATCACGAAAATTCTAGATAGCATGGCGTCGGATGCGATAGAGCAGAGCCATCGGTTATCTAAGCCAGCAAATGGCGCAATTGCGGTAGCGCGTGCGTTGAGAGATTACTTGACTGAAGGAGACGTGAATTTTGTCCAACATTGATATCGATCGTCTGCTTAATCCTATTTCTGATGAATCTCCAGTGGGAAACGATGCCCGTTACGAGTTTTGCTACGAGATGATGGAATCTGAAGTAAAGAAATTCGGTTCCTTGTTTGGCGAAACAGTAGATTGGAGCGTGGTAAAAACGCACGCGACTGAAGTCCTAGAGCACCACAGTAAAGACTTAAAAGCCATTTGTTACCTCGTTCGCGCGCTAACAGAAGAGTTTGGTCTGCAAGGCTTTGAACAAGGTCTAAAGCTGCTTAGTGAGGCGTTAAGTCGCTTTGGCGTTGAATTGTATCCTTCGCGAAAGCGGGGTCGAGATGGCGCGGTTGAATGGTTGAACCATCAGTTTAAACTGGTCAGTAGCAAGTTAGCGGAAAGTGCTCAGTCATGGGAGTTGGTATCAAACTGCATTTCGACTGTTGAAGAAGTGCAGCGCCAGTACGACGAGGTTTATCAAGACTCAGAAGCGGATTTCTTTGAGATTCGCACTCAACTCAATGTTTTATCTCAACAAGCGGCGGCTGATGAGCAGAGCGATGATGCAGTCGTTAACGTTGAACAAGCGGCGCCTGCACCAGCTACGCAGTCTGCTGCCGAAGAAACGCCAGCGCAGAGTGAAGTGCAAACCGCACCGGTGAAGGCGGTTCCGCCGGCCCCTAAACCTGCGCCAGTTAAGAAAGCGGTAGCAAAAGAAGTTGATGTCGATACGGACTTCTCTTCGCCTACGGCTTCTAAGCGCACCTTGAAGAAGGTTGCGGAAGTCATGCTTCATGCGAACCCAAGTGATCCGCTGGCTTACCGGATTTATCGTCATCTGACTTGGGATGACATTGATGGTCTACCCGACCACCAAAACAATCAAACGCCTTTGAGCTTGGCAGTGTCGTCCGATCAACAAGCGGAATACCGAGATAAAGCTGACCAAGAAAGCGACATCGACACCATTAAGCGTTTGGAGCGCACATTAACGGATGCGCCGTTTTGGCTGACGGGCCATTACTTCGTGTATTCGATGCTTAATAACTTGGGCTTTGATGATGCAGCGCTTGCTGTGAAACAAGAAGTGACGCGTTTTGTTGAATCACTAGAGGGCATCGAGCACCTCTCATTTAAGAATTCTATACCATTTGCAGATGAAGCGACCTTGAGCTGGTTATCGACTCAAGATACTACTTCTTCGACTTCTCAACCCGTTGTTCAAACGGTTGTGATTTCGCAGGAAGACTCGCTGCCAGTGGAGGATATCACTCTAGAAAATCTAGGGGAATGTGCCGCAGAGCTTGCCCGCAAACTTGAGCTGGATAGCTCGGGACGTGGGCAGTTCATGCTGTATTTACAATTGATAGCAGCTTACCAGTCTGTTGGATTATACCCGTTGTGTTTGCCGTATCTTGA
The DNA here is from genome assembly GCF_033340295.1 of Vibrio sp. 1401. Taxonomy (NCBI): domain Bacteria; kingdom Pseudomonadati; phylum Pseudomonadota; class Gammaproteobacteria; order Vibrionales; family Vibrionaceae; genus Vibrio; species Vibrio sp. 1401. Next base: position 106,465 of record NZ_JAWOWF010000011.1, on the reverse strand, counting down.
GAAGGGGTGGGAAGTACAAAAAGCGTTTAATCTCGCGAGCTGGGAACCCCACTTATCGTCACAGTTAGAAGACCTAATTCGAAAAACACTCCATCGGTTATTTGGAAGCAAGGATCTTCTACCTGAGAAGTATGAAGAGTGGAAAGCAATTTACGACTAATTAAAGAGTTAGATAAGGAACGAATTATGTCACGTGACGGCTCGGTGGCTCCTAAAGAGCGAATTAATATCCGTTATGTTCCAGCAACTGGCGATACGCAAGAAGACGTAGAGCTGCCGCTAAGCATGATGGTAGTTGGCGACTTTACTGCGCGTGCAGATGAGACACCAATTGAAGAACGTACTCCAATTAACATCGACAAAGACAACTTTAACGAAGTGCTAGAGGGCATGTCTCCAAACGTTAAAGTCAACGTTGAAAACCGTCTTTCTGATGAAGAAGGCGGCCAGATTGGTGTTGATCTGACCTTCCAAAACATGAAGGACTTCTCTCCTGAAGCGATCGCGAAAAGTGTACCTGAACTAAACAGCCTACTTGAGCTTCGCGAAGCCTTGGTTGCACTTAAAGGTCCTCTAGGAAACGTTCCTGCGTTCCGTAAGAAGATCGCATCGGTTCTTCAAGATGAAGAAGCGAGAAAGAAACTGTTGGATGAACTAAGCATTGGCAACGACCAAGACGCGAAAGAAGAGTAAGGGATATCATGTCTGCAGAAGCACAAGCGCCAGAACAAGAAGCAGCCTTAGTTGAATCAGGCTCACTTCTGGATAGCATTCTTAACGAAACACGTTTAAAGCCAAGTGATGAAGGTTTTGACGTTGCAAAACGCGGCGTAGAAGCATTCATCAGTGAGCTACTAAGCAGTTCGAACACAGAGAAAGTCGACCAATCTCTGGTTGATCTGATGATCTCTGAAATTGACCAAAAATTGTCTAAGCAAGTTGATGCAATTCTTCACAACGAAGAAGTTCAAGCGATTGAATCAACGTGGCGTGGCCTTAAGTACCTGGTTGATCACACTGACTTCCGCGAGAACATTCAAATTGAACTGATCTCTGCGAAGAAAGACGAAGTTCTTGATGACTTCGAAGACGCTCCAGAGGTGGTGAAGTCTGGCCTGTACAAGCAAATCTACACACGTGAATACGGCCAGTTCGGTGGTAAACCTGTTGGCGCCGTCATTTGTGATTACGCTATGTCAGCTTCGTCGCCTGACATCAAACTGATGGAATACATGGCTAACGTAGGTGCAATGTCTCACGCACCATTCATCACGTCGGCATCGGCTAAATTCTTTGGCCTAGACAGCTATGAAGAGCTGCCAAACCTAAAAGATCTGAAGTCTGTATTCGAAGGTCCACAGTACGCGAAATGGCGTGGTCTGCGTGAGCACGAAGATGCACGCTACCTAGGTCTATGTACGTCTCGCTTTATGCTACGTACACCTTACTCTGTTGAAGATAACCCAATCAAGGCGTTTGACTACGATGAGCAAGTAACAGACAGCCATGATAACTACCTATGGGGCAACTCAGCGTACGCGATGGCGTCTAAGATCAGTGAATCATTTGCTAAGTACCGTTGGTGTCCGAATATTATTGGTCCTCAAAGCGGTGGTACTGTACAAGATCTACCGGTTTACAACTTTGAAGCTATGGGTCAAATCGAGACTAAGATCCCAACCGAGATCCTGGTTTCTGACCGTCGTGAGTATGAGCTAGCAGAAGAAGGTTTCATTGCGCTAACCATGCGTAAAGGTTCTGACAATGCGGCGTTCTTCTCTGCAAACTCTGTTCAAAAACCAAAAGTGTTTGCGAACACGCCGGAAGGCAAACAAGCCGAGATGAACTACAAGCTAGGTACTCAGCTTCCTTACATGTTCATTATCAACCGTTTAGCGCACTACATAAAAGTGCTACAGCGTGAGCAAATTGGTTCTTGGAAAGAGCGTTCTGACCTAGAAATCGAACTGAACAAGTGGATTCGTCAATACGTTTCTGACCAAGAGAACCCGCCAGCGGAAGTTCGTGGTCGCCGCCCACTTCGCGCTGCGAAGGTTGAAGTATCAGACGTAGAAGGCGATCCAGGCTGGTACAAAGTATCGATGTCTGTACGTCCTCACTTCAAGTACATGGGCGCAAGCTTCGACTTGTCTCTAGTTGGTAAGCTAGACCAATAACCCATTACTGAAACCATCAAGCAGCCAGTGAAGACTGGCTGCTTTTTTCGTAGGATCGCATATGGAAAAAGGTTACCGTCTTTTAGAGCGGATCGAGCTAGGAGAACCAAAAAACTGCTACGAGAAAGTGGTGTCTCATAAGCATTTGATTGAATCCATTCACTCGCATCTCGCTGACTTGTTGAATACGCATTCCGGCAACGCAATGATCGACAATGAGTATGGTCTGCCAGATTTTAACGACGTACTTTCTAACAACACGAACCTCGTTCGCCATATTCAAAAAAACATCACGTCAACCATAGAACGCTTTGAGCCCCGACTGCTGAATGTCGAGGTTCACTACCGTGAAGACCACCATAACCCATTACAACTCGGCTTTGGTATTCGCGGCGAAGTTTCCCATAACGGCGGTAAAGTCCCAATGTCGATCGATGTCTACATGGGAACCGACGGCCAATTTAACGTTTAGTAGGTGCCACTTGAGTAACAGTAAATACTTTCAAGATGAACTCACGTATTTACGCGAGTCGGGTAGTGAGTTTGCCAAATATCATCCGAAGTTAACTCACTTTCTCTCTGAAGGAACTTTTGATCCAGATGTCGAACGACTGCTGGAAGGTTTTGCTTTTTTGACCGGACGCATCCGCGAAAAGATTGACGATGAACTTCCTGAGCTAACGCAATCTCTGATGACTTTGCTGTGGCCACATTACATGCGTTCGATTCCGTCTTTGTGTATTAGCGAACTAAAACCGCATACCGGAAGTGTTACTGAGAAAACCGTGGTGAAACGTGGTGCGGAAATGGCCAGCGAGCAGGTAGAAGGCACGCAGTGTTTGTTCCGTACTTGTTATGACGTCAATCTATACCCAATTACGATTACTAACATCGAACAAACTAACAGCCGCACCAGCTCGATGATTGATGTGACGTTATCGACGGAGCATGGCCTTGAGCTGTCTCGGATAGGTTTAGACACGCTGCGATTGCACCTGCATGGTGAGATTCATATTACTCGCACTGTCTTCTTATGGCTGTTCCGCTATCTAGATCACGTCGAGTTGGATGTTGGTGGCGGCTACAAACATCGTTTAGGGCCAGAATACGTTAAGCCAGTCGGGCATGAAGAGGACGAGGCGCTGTTGCCTTACAGCAAAAATTCCTTTGCAGGCTACCGTTTGCTGCAAGAATTCTTCTCTTTGCCAGATAAGTTCATGTTCTTCGACATTAAAGGCTTAGAGTGGCTAAAAGGCATTCCACAGCGCAGTACGGTCAAAATCAAATTCCACTTTAAGCGTGCTTTGCCTTCAGAGGTGGTGCTTAAAGATAAACACTTAAGGTTGCACTGCACACCTGCCGTTAACTTGTTTGAAAAAGACGGCGATCCAATCCGTTTAGAGCATCGACGAAACGAGTACAAGGTGCGTCCACAAAGTAACACTCAAGAGCATTACGAGGTTTATTCCATTGAGCAAGTGGAGAGCTGGAGTAAAGACGAGCGTCGCCGAAAACCACTGATTGAATTTGAATCGTTTGAGCACCAAATCAACCAGCGTGATAAGCGAGAGTTCTACAAATCCAAAGTGGGCGAGCGAGTAAGCGGAAGAGGGTTAGAGCGCTATATCTCATTCCATACTCACAATGGCGACATCGCGGATTTAGGGACTGAAACAGTATTGATGAAACTGCAATGCAGTAACGCGGACTTAGCGGAGCGCCTGTCAGTAGGAGATATCACGTACGCGACGCACAAGTCGCCAACGTATGCGACGTTTAAAAACATTACTAAGCCAACACAGTCAGTAAGTCCTCAGGTTAATGGTGAACTTCAATGGCAGCTGATTGCCAATATGTCGCTTAACTACTTGTCTTTAGCGAATATCGATGTGTTGAAAGTGTTGCTCTCGACTTACGACTTCCATTCTCGTGTTGATAGACAAGCCCACCGCGCGTCGATTCATCGACTTGATGGCATTATTTCTTCAGAGATGAAACCAATCGATCGCGTATTTCGTGGTGTATCTGTGCGTGGTAACCAATTCAAGCTCGTGACGGACTCTAAGTTCTTCGTAAATGAAGGCGATATGTTCCTTATGGCCACGGTATTGAATGAATTTATCCGTTTGTATTCGAGTGTGAACTCCTTTACCGAACTAGAGGTGTTCGATGAAGCGACGGGCGAGGTTTACAACTGGGCAAGCCTAATCGGGCAGCAGACGATACTATGATTAACACACTTTCTGATAAGTCGAATGAGTTTAGTTTCTACCAAGCGGTGTTGCTGTTAGAGAAACACTACCAGCTGGAGCCAAACTCAAATTTTGTTGCCGTGGGCGAGAACAAATACTTCCATCAAGAGCGAATTGAGTTCAGCGTGTCGCCAAACCTGTGCTTTCCAAAGAGTGATATGGACTTTATTACTCATATGGAAAGAAACGGAAAGCAATATTCACGTATTGAGACGAACTTTCTTGGCTTGCATGGTTCAAGCTCGCCCCTGCCAGCGTCTTACACTGAGAAACTCGTCGGTCGTGATCCCGATGATAACCCAGTGAAGGATTTCTTCGACTTTTTCCACAACCGCTATACAAGCTTACTGTATCGTGTTTGGAAGAAATACCGATATCACGTGCAGTACAAAAGCGGGGCAAGCGATGCGTTTTCTGGGCGCATACTGCATTTGGCTGGTCTCTCTAGCGTTATGCAAGATTGTGAAGTCGCGGAGTTAGATCGAGCGAAAGTTCTGTCTTACGTGAACCAGTTATCTACGCGTACACGTTCACCTAAGCTTATTTCCGGTATTGTTTCGCACTACTTTTCACTGCCGAATGTGCGAATCGAAGAATGGGTTTATAGACGCGTAGAAATCGCTGAAAGCCAGCGTAACAAACTCAATCGTTCCAATTGTGTATTGGGGCAAAGCTTACACTTGGGACAAAGCATTGCGGATTTGAACGGCAAGTTTAACTTGTGTATCGACAACATTGATTTTGAAACGTTTAAGCAGTTTTCCTACGATGGTGAGTTACATAAGACGCTGGTGGGCTTGATGCGCTTTATTCTGCGTGACCCAATGTCGTGGGACCTAAAGTTGACAGTTAACCTAGACAGTATTCCAGAAAACAAACTGGGTAATGGAGAAGGGAACCAACTAGGTCAAACGTTCTGGCTTGGTAACCCAGGTGATAAAGACGCCAAAATTCGACTTATCGGAAGCATATAAGAAAGCCGCTCAACGAGCGGCCCTTTATGTTTTCCTCGAAGAGGTCAGAAACGCTTAACGACTGATCGGCTGGTGCAGTACAACGGTAGTATCAAGCCTTTGAATGCCGTTAAATGATTCAATTTCATTACAAAGATGATGAATAGACTGCAGGTCGGGCGCTTCAATTAGGGCAATAATATCAAAGTTGCCACCAACAACGCTCGTTAAGCGAACCTCAGGGATTTCTTTAAGTGCATTCGTTACATCATTCTTCTTACCCTTTTCACAAGAGATCAGTAGATAACTAGCGGCTTTTCGCCCTTCATTTTCTACACGAATCTGTGCGGTATAGCCTTTGATAATACCGGTCTTTTCTAAACGATTAATTCTTTCTGCTACTGCTGTTCGAGACAAACCAATGTTTCGGGATAGATTCGCAATCGACTCTCGCCCATTCGACAATAGACTTGAAAGTATTTTTCGATCTAATTTATCTAAACCTTGTAAAGTCATGTTTGAAATCATGTGTTCTGCCTATTTTGTTTTTATATTGTTATTAAATCGACTCAGGGAGCGTAAAGTTATACAGCTCAGCAAGAGTGAATGGGTTTTTCTGTGTCAACGGAGTGATGCGTAAGCTCAAGTCCCTCCCTGACACTTTTATGTCACTGACAAAGCTGCCGTTATGAGTGTTTGTCAAGGTCGAGTCACCTAGCAATCTGTATATCGCCCATTGACCACTCTTATTTAAAACGTGCTGTCTGCCTTCATCGGTTACATCCTGGAGTGTGATACTAATATTGAAGTCACCATTTTGCGGTGGCCATGCCATTTCACGAATGCGGCTTGGACCGTGGTAGTAACTTATATTGGTATCTGCAATTTTTAAGCTCGCTCTAATCGCACTAGAATCAAGATCGAGTACTCTTGCACTAAACGGAATATGAACGCGGTTAGTGCTTTTATTAATTAATGTGTCTCGAATAACGTTATAGTTACGCAGTTGCACTAACAGAGCCGGAGAGATTGGCATCGTCTCGCCATCCACCTGTTTTGGCGTCCACAAATTGGTATCGTAGAACGGTGCAAAATTTTTCTGAATAAATGTGTCTAACAAGCCACCTGAAGCAAACAGTAATTCAAAATCTTCAATTGAGATTTCCTCAGTCGCTGTTAGATCAAATGGGTATCGTCCTAGCCCTATCTCTTTAAACTTGGTGTAAATCTCGCTGTACCATTGGGTTTGAATGCCTTTAGCGGACTCTTTAATCATGACTGACCAGCTTTGTTGAACCAATCTAACAACCAGCTACGAACGGGTTCCGGTGATTTTTGGGCAATCTGTTTAAGTTTTATTAATGGGTCAGCTTCACTGCTGTTCATTCGATGCTGAGCTGCCGCTAGCGCCGCCATTTGCGGGTCAGGTGCATAAGCAATGTCTTTCATATACGTGCGAACACGGCTTAGCGCTGTTACGGTCTCATCCCAAGGAGTAGGGGAGTTTGGTGTTTCACTGACCTGAAGTTGGTTTAATAAGTGAAAAGCTTGTTCAACACGTTTCATTAACAAGTAATCAGGCTTAACTACTTCCTCTACTGCGTCTGATGCGGAGTCTGCCGCTGCCACGAGTTTCGGGTCTAGCTTTGAAATCAGAGCATTTTTTTCACCAACGGGTGAAAATTGTGTGTTGGCATAGACCTGCTTCAGTACGGTTGTCATTGGTGAAGAAGGGCCCGAGATTAAGTCTATCGCGTTCGTTAGATCGCCGACATTGTCATAGTTCTGGACTTTTAGTTCACTCAGCGCATTGCGCCAATTACTGATGTAGTCGTCAGTATATTTTTTACGTACTTCCTCTTTGAAGGCTTCTTGTTCTTCACTAGTAGGAATAACGTGTTGTGACAGACCTAAAACCCAGTTGTCACTGATGACTTGTTGTGACATTAGGTCCACGCGTGGTCGATAAAAAGTGCTAAAACCAGTGGAGGTATAGATCTTATCTACGATCAAGCGTTCGCTATCGATTGGTGTGTTGAACACATTGCTAAACTCAAAACCCACAGCTCGTTGCAGATCTAGGGTTCCTAAATCAATCGAATTTGCTTCGTTTAAAATGCCTGCATAAACGAGATCAACATTCGAATTTGCTAGCAATGAGCGACGTGTTGCGCGAACAAGATCCATATTGATATCAATTGGATCAAACTGTGTGCGAAAGTAAGCGTCCAAATAGCGCATCGCCTGATTGACGACGTCATTTTGGTTGCTCAAGTCGTTCATCATTTGGAGAGTTTGATGACGCAAAAAACGGATATCACGCTTTGTTGGATCGTTTAGCATTAGATACCCCTTCAATAGAGGTAAAGCGCGTGTAAAAGTGTTTTGATTTTGTGTCAGTTGTAGACGGTAACCTTTCTCAATGAGAGGTATCAACTGTTGAGCAACGTCCTTAAGTAATGCTTCGTAAGCGATGCGAGTGCTTTGATCCAAACGGCTAATGTTGAGTGGTAATATCTCTTCATCCAAAGCCTTAGAACCTTTAAGCCACGCCCCATAAGAAGGCTCTATTGCTTTCGTCGCCTTCGCTAAAAGCTCATCGAATCTTGCATCTTGCTCCACTTGTGATTTGTCATCGATACTCAAGAGTTGATTCATCACATGTAAGTTACTGTCTAATGTCGTGAAAAAGAAGTAACTGCCCCCAGTAAGCAGGATAATAGAGCCGAGTATTGCCAAACGGCTTTGTCTCTGAATTAGACGAAGATACGTCTTGTTTTCGCCCGCAAAGTCGCTTTCCGGCAATATTTGTGAATCAATCAGAAAGCGAGAGAAATAAGGCGTTTCTGTTAACTGAGTATGCTCTGACGCGATAATAGGTAAGTTGAAGTAATTACTACAACTTTTTGCAAGTAAATTGTACTTGCGACCGCCTTGCAGACTCGAACTAAAGAAAATCTCACGGATGTCTAGTGAATAGACACCGTTGTTAACATCACATAGACGCTCAAGCACATAGCTGACTTCAGACTGACATAGCTCAAACTGCTTAGGGAAAGCGAGTATTGCTTGTTTCTCATCAATGTCCGTTGAATTAGCGGATGCATCTAGCGCATTACTTTCAAGCACTCTCACTAGATTTCGATAGCTATCGCGGTAGTACTCTGCAAATACACCTTTGGCTTCTTTTAGTGGGATAGAGAGGAACTCAACACGTGTCTTGAGAGAGCTAAAGTGCATGTATTCTTTAAAGCCGTCTAACTTGTCTAGCTTTGACATAATCAAATAGATTGGCAATGCTGAAGACGTTTTAGAGTTGATGGTACTCAAGCGCGCCAATAACGACGAAATGGTGTACTCTTTTTGCTCTGGCTCAGAGACGATCATGAACTCGAAATCGGTGAAGAATAGACACCCAGAAAATGGCTTTCGAGGTCGATGATGAATAACTTCTTCAATGAACGTATTCCATAAAGAAGCATCACTGCTTGATACTTCCTGGAACACTAAGCGTTGGTCTGGTTTGATGTACACAGCGCTGTCAGATTCGTACCATTCAAAAAAGTCATTCTTAGCGGTTCTAGTGCGATCCATCGGTTTAATTGCACTAGAATTAAATAAAAATTGACGTCGCCCTGACCCTTTATTACCAAGCATCAGGTAAATTGGTTTCTTGCCTGAGTTAGCAAGAAGAGGCTGGATAACCATAGAAAGTGCTTCTTCCTCGGTTTCCAAATGTTGAGCTTTAGCGTTGTTCTTTTTCTTCAACCATAATGTGAATTGAAAAGTGACGTAAACAATGGCGATAGCACCAAGGGTCAGCCAAAGATAAAGTTGATCGATTTCGTCAAGAAAAAGCAGATAAATAGTGGTGATAATTGCAACCACTAAAAACATCAATATAGTAGAAATCACCACTGGATTTTTAAACAGTTTTTGTTTGAACATAAGCCTAAAACTTCTTTAATTGTATTGTTATTTATTGTCAGTTTTTTCAGCTTGTAGCTGACTCAATTTATATAGGTAGATGTTCAGTAAAAGGGTTGCGCGGTCAATTTCCTTTTGCTGTGAATACTTTTCAGCGTATTCAATACGACCTAAAAGCGGGAATAACGAGTTACTGTATTCGTACGCCTTTTCAGAGTTCTTATCTACATTCTGTCTAGCTACGTTGGCAAACACCGTTCTTGCGTCTGAGAATCGCTTATAAACATCCATAAACTGGTCTTCTAAATGGGCGCTCTGTGTCAAAAAGTTTTGACGTAGCTGCTGTGCAGAAGACGAATCCGGATAGATTGCGATTAATTCATTGGTCAAGCTATCGAGCTCGCTGACGTTACTTACTTTTGCCGAGTCTAAAAACCAGTTATTCATCATAATATCGACACGATTAATGGCCTGCGTTTTCAATGACTGAGCATATTTTTTATTTTCGTAATCTAACGAGGCGACCAAATTTACAAGTTCATTAAGTGAAGCTTGATTAATTTTTTGCTCCAATGTTCGATAACGTTGTTGCTCGTACATGAAATGTGAACATATCGCAGTAACAATCAAACCAATAACGAAGTAGATCATAAATCGACCAGACTTTGTCGGTGATGCTTTCTCTTGGCTATTTAGGTTGGGTGATGACACCGGTGCGGGAGAGGGAGACACATTCACTTTAATTTCAGGTGCCTTCTGCGTTGCTGCAGGAGCGCTAGTGTTGGCTTGTTTTTTCTCGCGTAACTCAGCCGCAATTTGTTGTTCTTTTATCTGCTCAATCCATTGATTCAAAATACGGCGAATGCGACCTAATGACGGCGCTTCAATACCGTAATGAAGACGAAGCTCTTCCTCAATCCTCAAGCATAATTGATGTGCTGCCTCTATCAATGGAAGCTCTTCTGGTAACGCCCGATGCTTATTAATTCGTTTTTCAGTATGCTCTACCATCCATTCAATAGCGCTCATTCGTGCCTTTGACTTTGAATGCTCTGGATACGCGTTGAACCAATATACGACACACACATCAAGTATTGAGTTTAACCCTTCAACAAGGCCTCTTAAGCCGTCGTTATAGGTTGACGCAACGGTAAAGTAACAGCAACAACGTAGGTCTTTCGCTTGGGTACTCAAGATCTTTTTTGAGAGTGTTTGAACCGTTTTCCACGAGACTCTCCCTGTGACTTTATTCAGGTTGTTTATTTGACGTTTAATTTCGTCAAAATCCTCAGAACCATTAGGATTAGAGCCGCTTGGGTTATTTTCATCGATTGGTCTTCGAGCGAAGTCGGTAAAAAACATAAGGAAAGTTCCAACTGATCATATAGAAGTATTAAGTTATATAGGATTTCACTACTGTTATATTAAATTATAAGCAGTGCACATCTGCCGTAATTCTATAGACAAAATAAGCGGATTAGATAATAAAAATTCATTAAAAGAAATTAAATTACTTTTAGTGTGATCTTTGTTCATAATATTAATATCAATAGTTAAGTCTATTTATAAGAAGAAACTTATATATGAAGATAAGAACGTTGATTAAAAAGTAACTAAATTGTTATCGGAGATTACGTTTTGTTCAATTAGCAATCAAATTCTGTTACTTCTATTTAAATAGAAAGATTTACTGTCTCGTCACTTAATCTGTAGTCGGTTCTTTAGTTTTTGTTTGTAGGTAAAACAACCAACCTGATAGTTGAAATGTATTAAATTATAGGTGTTTTTTTAGGCTTATTGAAAAAGAGAATATAATTGATATCTTTCGCCTCTAAGTAGAATATCGGTTTTCCTAGAGGGACGAAATGCTAAAACCAAGTCAAATTGGGCTGATTTCAGCCATGTGTCTATTTTCTTCTGTTGCAATGGCAAAAGGGGAGCGATATGGACTCTCTACCAGTATGTTGACTATCGATAGCATTAAATACGATGAAGGTAAAAGTGGTGAGCAGGATACGCTTAGGTTCGGCTTGGTTCATACTCGTCCTATTGATGAAAACAATAACCGTTGGCGTTGGTGGTTAGGGCTAAACTATCTAGCAGAAGATATTGAAGCGCCAGCAAACGGCTTATATCAAGAAGCGACGAACTATGAACTTCGTGTTGTTCCTCAATATGCGTTGACTTCTTGGAGTGTTTTCACGCCATACGTTGGTGCGGGCTTGTCTGTCGGTTACTCGCAATATTCTAATCGCTGGCAAGTAGACCAAGAGGGCTATCGTTATGAGAGTGTTGAAGACATCGACCAGTTTGAGTTAGGTGCGGTTATGACCCTTGGTACTGCTATAAAGTTAGGCAGTAATCCTGACGCCCATATACAAATTATCCCGCAGGCCTCTTATATCCTTCCGGTTGTAAATGATGGAATTGGTGGGCTTGAACTATCAGTTTCTTTGCTCTTTTGAGGTTCGTAAATGTACTCAAATCAGCTAGTTTTATTTATCTCAAAGTGTCCAGAGGAATACACCGGTGCAAAGCATATTGAAATGCCTGAAAGTGGTGGTTCGATAGGTCGTTCCCCAAGCTGTAGCGTGTCTTTAGCCGATCACAACCGCTTTATATCGGGCACTCATTGTTTGCTCAGCGTGTATGGAGATACCTACTATATAAGTGACGTATCAACTAATGGCACAATGGTAAATGGGAATAAAATACTAAAAAATCAACCCGTTGCGATAGTTGATGGCGACATCATTTCTTTAGGGCAATATGAGATTGGTGTTTCTCTTGAGCACGTTACCTCAACACTAGACATCGCCGCTGATATTGCTCCTGAGCGAGTATCTAGCGATCCTCTGGTTAGTCTAGGAGATGCGGTTGTCGAAGAGGAAGAAAAAGTCGGTGCCTTAGAAGATTTGTTTATGGAGACTAAACAGGATGACATTGATTGTCATGATCCTGTTGCTCACCTTAACTTTTCGATGCAGCGAGATGACGATTACTTAATTCGTGATAATGAGCGTACAGAATCTGAACAACCTAGAACCGTGGAAAGCACGCGTCAGGTGGTCGATGACAGTTTCAGCATATATTCCGAATTCGATCAGCCAAGCCTAATCCCTGAAGACTGGATGGCTGCGGAAACCAAGAGTAACGCATCAGTCAATGATGCATTAGCGCCAGAAAGCGGTAAGGCACATAGAGCCGATATTGCCTCAGCTGAGGTGATGCAACCTGGCACGGTAGCCCCAGATAGCACGATTCAAAGACAACATCGTACGCATAATGTTACTGAGATGGTCGTAGAACAGGCTAACACAGGGTCAAAATGGGAAGAGATGACCCAATCTTTTACGCCTTCTCCTAACACTAATCAGCAACTTCAAATACCTACGGCAGAGCACGCGATAAACAGTACGACGAAAGCACAAGTCGATACTGATGCGGCCGTTTGCTCTCAAGATATAGCGCAAGCGTTTTTTGATGGTTTGGGTATTCGAAACCCAGAGTTGATGACAAACGAGGCGCAGTTATTCAAGCAAATGGGTACTTGCTTGCGTTTATGTATTGATAACCTACAGAAAGAGTTGCACGAAGTGGAATCGTTAAAAGATGAGCAGAGTGCGAGTGAGGCTAACTCGAACATTGCAGAGCTAATGCTTACTTTGAATAGTCAGCAATTACTGGCTCCAAATGAACTGGTTGAACAAATGCTCGATGAGCTGAACGACCACCAAGTTATGTTTAACAAAGCACTGAATGAGCTCATTTTAGAACAGTCAGAAACGAACGATCCCGTAGCATTTGCTAACAGGGTCGCTAGCCAGTCTTTGTTCTCAACTAAGTCAAAGCTGTGGGCCGAATACCTAGATTTCTACACTAATAATCGTCGCCTGCTTAATGAAACATCCTTAAAAGGGCTGATTAAGAAAAACTATAACAAAGTGATTAAGGGAAACCATGCGTAGTATCGCCGTATTACTCGGATTTGCCATGTTGTCCGGTTGTTCCATGTGGGATCAATTTAAAGAGTCCACGGGTATCACACCAGAAACTTCGTCGATTGAATTGGTTATTGAGGCATCACCTGTACTCAATGTGAGAAATGGGGGCCAGTCATCTCCAGTTATTCTCCGTCTTCACGAATTAAGTTCGCCAGTATTGTTCCGAAGCTTAGATTTCTTTGCCTTGTTTGAGAGCGATAAAGCGTCGTTGGGTGATGAGTACATCAAACGTTACGAATATCAAATACAGCCAGGTGGAAAAGTTCATGAAATGCTAACGCTAGACCCTGACACTCGTGCCGTCGGTTTTTCAGTGGCTTTTCGTGATATTGATGGTTCGTCATGGCGAAAAGTGGAAGTTATTGAAGAGAAGAGCGAGTACTACATCAAGCTCAAGTTAGAGGGCAGTGAGTTAATTTCTGATAACACTCGCGGCATTGAACAGGTTTACTTTTAAGGGATAGAAACATGTCTTTATACAATCCAGTTGTTTGGCAAGATGGAATGTTCATGAAGCCGCAGCATTTTCAACAACTCGATCGTTCGCAAAGTAAACTATCGAGCCTACTGAGTGCCAATGCATCGCCTTTGCATTGGGGAATTAAACGTTTAGAAATCAACTCTCAGTTACTAGCACTGGGTAAAATCGGTATTACTCGTGCTGAAGGTATTTTACAAGACCGGACACCATTTGAGCTTCCGTTGCTTGCTGAGCTGCCTGAAGTGAAAGATGTAGATCCTTCGATTGCCGATAAAGTCGTTTATTTGTGCTGTCCGTTACCATCGGAACGTTCTGAGTTATTTGGTACCAAAAAAGACGGTGCGCGCTATACGATGGAATCTCAAGAAGCGGTTGACGCTTGTTATGATTCGGAAGACATGGCAAATATCGTCGTCGGTAAGCTTAACTTTTGCTTAATGTACGATCATGAAGATAAGAGTGCTTACACGTCTATTCCGATCTTAAAGATCTCAGAAGTGAAGCCTGATGGCAGCGTGATCTTAGATGATAGTTTCATTCCTACCTGTATCGATATTCATGCGTCGACAGTACTGAGTAAATTTGCGACCGAGTTTGCTTCTATGTTGAAGCATCGCGCGGAATCGATAGTCCAGCGATTAGGGGTGGTGGATCAACAAGGTGTATCATCGGTTTCTGACTTTATGCTATTGCAAGCGCTCAACCGATACGAACCCTTGTTTTGGCATTTCGCCAGCACAGAAGCTGTGCATCCTGAGTCTTTGTATCGAATTCTTCTTCAGGCAGAGGGTGAGCTTTCGACGCTGTGCTCAACGACACGCCGACCTATTGAGTTTACGAAGTACAATCATGGTGATCTTACTAGCTGTCTTTCTCGCGTCCTAGACAGTGCGAAAATGACATTGAGCGTGATGTCTGAGCAAAGAGCAATTCCACTGACCTTAAAAGATCAGAACTATGGCATCAGAACGGCAGCAATCCCTGACAATAAGATCATTGATACGACAACCTTTATCCTCGCAGTTAAAGCCGACGTGACCTTGGATGTTCTGCATACCCAGTTTGTCAGCCAAACGAAGATCGGTTCTATCGATAACATACGTGACTTGATTAACCTTCAACTGCCTGGGATTGAGATCAAACCAATGCCAGTTGTGCCACGCGCGCTGCCGTATCACGCTGGCTACACCTATTTCGAGCTCGATAAAACGGGCGAAGAGTGGATGGCATTGAAGAACACTGCTGCGATTGCGATTCACGTTGCGGGCGATTTCGCTAACTTATCATTGCAACTTTGGGCCGTTCGTCTATGAGTTACGCAGAAACCGACGTCACCGTAGTCTTATTCCAACCAGAGCCTGGCAAACCAATGGAGGTAATGCCAGCGCCTGACTTGTCGAGAAACATCGCAGTACAAGATCTATCTATCGACAACATGGGTATTAACCCGCTAGTGGACCAGTTCTCATGGTTGATCGCCAGTCTGTCTTGTATGTCTTCGATCCCTTGGCTTGATGACCCGATGCCATTTCGTGAACAAGTGGCACGTGAGATTCGAAAAGGTGAACGAAAACTTAATGAAATGGAGCTCGATCGTGCTTCGGTTCTTGTTATTCGTTACTGCTTGTGTGCGGCGATTGATGAATCTGTTTGTCGACAAGAGTGGGGGGCAAATAGTCACTGGAGCCAGAACAGCTTACTGTCTGAATTCCACAACGAAACATCTGGTGGTGACAAGTTTTTCGTTATTCTCGACCGCTTAAAAGCCGACCCTCGCAAATACCGTCACGTTATAGAGTTTCTCTATTTATTGCTTCAACTTGGTTTCCAAGGCAAGTACGGCCGTGAAGAGCGTGGCAACGAAAAGTTAGCGGAAATTGGCAGCACCATTTATCGATTAGTGCGAGATGACCGCCTAGCAGAACAAGAAAAAGTTTCTTTAATCAACCTTAAAGCTAAATATCTAAAGAAGCCGTTAAAAAGGGTAATTTCACCCAAGCTGATCTTAAGTCTTAGTGCGATGACGTTTGCGCTTATGTATGCGGCAACCTACATCGTCATAGACTTAAAATTTCAGCAACTGCTTGAAATGTATAGATAACCAGAGATCTAAAATGAGATCTTCTGCCAGTGTTAGGGCTTATTGTGAATATCACTGGTCTTTTAGTGAAATTCACTAGTCATTTAGAGAGGTTGCAGTTTGCGATCTCTTTTATCATTCAATCAATAAAATTCAAATGGATTGGTTATGGGCGTAACAGTTGGTGCGAATGGACTTTCGATAGTTCATAAAGGCTCAGGTGGTGAAGCGAATGCAACGCTCCCAGATGTTTGTTTAACTAAGGTCGGCAAGCCAGTCGTCCCTATCCCTTATGGCAACAATGCTAAATCAGCAGACCTTGCTGGTGGGACTACGACAGTCTCTATGGATGGCGGTAACAGTGTCGCTATCAAGGGCAGTACGTTCTCAAAAAGTACCGGCGATGCGGGCGGTGACAGAAAAGGCGTTTCCTCTGGCACGATAGAAGCTGAAGCAAAATTCATTTCAGCCTCACCAACGGTTAAATTTGAAGGTAAGGGCGTATGTCGCCTGTCCGATCAAATGACCATGAACAAAGCCAACACTGTGTGTCTTGGCGGCGCACAAAACCCATCGGTTTCTGTGAGTGAAGAGCAGGAAGGGACGTATACGCTGGATATAGAATGCAAATATCCAAATGGGCTCCCTTACTCTAATGCACAATTTTCTTTAGTCGAACCTTCAGGTGCTGTCATTGGGAGTGGAGTGCTGGATTCTAGCGGAAAAGCATCTGTTAATGGTCTCGCTCTAAAAGAATGCAGGTTAGTGCTCAGCGAAACTCAAGACTCTTACACCCCGAACCAATCTTTAGCTGAAAATATTGTTACGGAAACTTACCCTGATCCGAATGATTTTTGTACGTTTGTAGCAGGTCGCCGCTCGCCATTTTGGGAAGATCGTGTTGGGGTTGCTAATGACTGGGGCATATTGATGTCCCCATCCTTCAGTGATGATGACTTTAAAGATATTGTGTTAGAGCAAAGCCGTATATCGTCTCCTTATGCGATTAGTCAAAATCACTCTAAAGATTTTTCTGATGCTTATGTTTCGGCACTTTATCACATCCAAACTGATACTACTGCGCTAGAGAAATATGAACCTTTAGTTGAACTGCTCTTGGAGCAAGTGCACGAAAATGGCGATATATTGAGAGTCTTATATCAAGCTGATGTGTTTGAGCCTCCCTATGAATTATTAGCGAAGCTTCGCTTTTTAGGGACTGGGAATACTGTGAAGTATTTGCAGTTTGTTTTATGGACGTTGATAAACAATCAAATCTGTTCATACATCGATGAGCTAAACAGTGAAATCATCGGTCGTTTAGATTTCATACAAAGCCAAGCTTCTGCAAGATCGTTGAGTTCTGTTGAAGAGGGTATAAACGGTTATAAAAAAGCACTTAACCACTTCAAACAAGCACTTCCTGACGTCATTAGCCAAATTTTCGAAACCAAAAATGACACCCTAATTTCTATATCGGCAATGGCCCTTGGGAGTACCGTTAACATAGCGAGCCAATCTAGCTTTGCTACTAATTTAGGTAGGGTTAATGCGGTGGTGTACACGAAGTCAAACAACTTGAACCGCCCATCATTTGTCACTTTTGACGATAACTTTTCTGACTAGGACATTTAAATCATGGATGCAGTTTTTCCGATAGCGCAACGAGAAGGTGACGCTTACTACACGCTCAGTGATTTTACGAAATTGTTTGATCAAGCTAAGAGCGGTCGTTATTTAATAGGACAAGGGTACGGTTGGCATAGTGGCATTCACTTAACATCAAAAATGTTACCGTGGGGGAAAGGGCTCAGACCTATTCAAGCGATGCTTGATGGAAAAATAGTGGCATTTCGCATAAATCCTGATTACCTAACATCAACGTACCAAGAGCAAGAGTTTAAGTATAGTAATAACTTTGTGCTTATCGAGCATGAGGCTGTAAACCCCGAAGATAATGAAGATGTATTTAAGTTCTATACACTTTATATGCACCTTGCGCCACCTTCAGATATTGGCGCCAATTCATCTATAACCACGCGTTACCGTTTACAAGAAGCGAGAAATGTACGCACTTTCAAACATAGTGATGTGCCTACTAATTCTGGTGAAAAAAAACAGTCGATGTCTAAAGGAACATTACTTGAATACCTGTATGCAGAAGAGAAGGAGACCCATCCATACCAGATCGACAAAAATACCTACAAAATGATAAAGTGCCGTGTGGTAGAGAATGGTAAATCGGCAAGTGGTAGCGAAAAAGCACTGTTAAACAAGATTGTTTGGTTTGCTTCGGGTCTCAATAGTGACTTTGACATTTTAGAAGATTCCTCTGCTGTCCTATCAGAACCAGTTTCAGAACCTAAATGGATGTCGGACAAGGCGGCAATGATTAGGGACGGTAGTGTGGTTTCTTTACTCCCACTCCTATTTAGAGAGGGGATAAAGGTTTCAGCTGGGGAAGATATCGGTTACATGGGACTGCATGAGTACAGTAACGATGCAATTGGAACTAAGAAAGAAGATAATCGTGTGCATATCGAGATGTTCTCTTTTGAGGAGCCGCCCGAATTTTTCAAAAAACAGATTTCTCCCAAAAATGCGGAAGAAAATCCACTTGTTGTTCTCGATGGGGCCGATAGTAGCGGTGCCGTTGATATGAGTAATTCGTTTATTCAGCAATTACTTGAATCTGTGACAGAAGATCAAGTAACGGACTTCTCCTCGTTCACTGCTCGCGATGCCAAAGTATACTTAGACGGTAAGCGTAAACACTTTGAGCGATTTATTGTGAAACATCCTACAGATTGGCATACAGAGTCGTCACAAAGTCTTTATGAATCAATCCATCAGACCGCAAAGGAAGCTCTAGATATTAAGTGCTCCGCTGGTTTTGTGACTATAGAGGACTACCGTAACTCCCCATGGCGCGATCAAGTGATGGATAGCTTTGATCTTTTCTCGCAATTCGAACTGGAAAGAGCAGATAAGTTTTCATGGATGCAAGATTTACATGGTGATTTGCAACTAAGCGATGATAAGAGCCTTTGGCATTATTGGCCTTTTGTAGGAAATCACACCCAAAGTAAATGTTTCTGTAATCGTGATATTTCCAAGAGTTTTTTACTTGAAGTCTTAGGTGGAAAAGAAACTATTTTTGAGAACTCTCATTATGACAGTATGAGAAATGTTTCTTTAGATGAGTTATTAAATAGCTTGAATGACATGTTTAGGACGTATGAAATCGATGATTGTTTGAATAAAATCCACTTTCTGTCTCAAGCATTTCAAGAAAGTGATTTTTTCAAAACGACGGAAGAGTACTATTATAACGGGAAATATCCAGAGAAATGGAATAAGTACAGAGGTGGTGCATTCTATCATGGACGTGGTTTATTACAGATAACACATATAGAAAACTATGCTAAATACTTTGGTGTGAATACTAAAGATCTTACAAAAGAAATGATAGAAAGCGTTGCTAAAGATTTACACACGGCAGTAGATTCTTCAGGGTGGTTTTGGGTAAAAGGTAGTGCTTGGGGAGATATTCGTCCATTCGCTACCAAGAATGATCTATTTCGTGTAACGATCTCAGTAAATGGTGGTTACAATCATTTGTTAGAGAGAAAAAATAACTTATTAAAACTTTCAAAGTTGATTAATTGTAATTCAATATCCGATAACTATGACTTTAGTAAGTTTTATCTTAAGGATAGTTCAATGATCAATAAAAATTACTATAAAAGAAGTAAGAGTGTACATCACAAGCTGGAGTTAATGATAAATGAATAAAATGATTACATTTAGTTTAATCTTTTTATCAACATATTCTTTTGCGGAAAGCAGTATTACGCAAGAGCAAAAATTCACAGAGGCTGAGGGGCCTTTTTGTCAATATTCTCTAAAAGCAAATGGAACTTCATATGATTTTAGCTTTTTTGACTCATGTGGCACAAGCGATTTAATTAAATTGAATGAAGAGCTTTATTTGGTTGACTTGACTAATGGTAATATAAATAGCGAAGCATACTTTATTTTTGACACAGAAAAAAAAGAAGTTCCAAAAGAGATTGGTAGTTTGAACCTTAGTTATGACATTTACGATTATGGTTTTGATATTATCGATCATACATTATTGGACAGAGATAATGGTAAAATAATAAAAAACGCTAATAATAATTATACTGGCGTGTTGTCTTACATTTTCCAGAGAGATAATTTTAATATGAATATACCTAAAGATAGGATTTTGTATTGGAATAGAAATGGAGAAGAGAATTATTGTTCTTCTACAATAGTTTTTTCTGCTAATTATGACGAACATAGGCGAGATGTTTGCTGGAATAGTTTTTCATCAAGATATGAATATGTTGAGATTATTGAAGGTAGAGTAAGTTTAAGGATAAAGGGAGAGTTTGATGGAAGGCAGTTTAAGTTTGATAATAATGGTGAAGAACTGACGATTAATCCATATAATGGAAAGTATAGTACTAACAAAACCAACGAAAAATTCCCTGATGAAGACTATTTTAATATAAAGTGAATATATTGTTTTTATTTTTAATGTAGTTGAAATGCTTAAATTTAATGAAATTTATAAATCAATTGTGATGGTCGGATTTTCATTTATTGTGTCGTTTTCAAATTTTGTAAGTGCAAGCTGCAACCAAAATTCTGTCATATTTACGTGTGATTTAGAAAATAAAGGTGGCAGTTTGAAAGCTTGCTTTAATCAAGCTGAGAATTCGATGTACTTCGTTGTTGACGAAAATGGGTTGAAAACAGTTTATGCCCCACGAAAGGGGAAGAGTTTAGATAACTATAAATGGATAGATATTTCTCTTGAAGAACCTGAATTCATTCCTTTGAAATTTGAAGTAAATGAAAACAAGAATGCGTACTTTTCATTGACTAGAGGTGGTGGACGGTTGAGTGTCGTTGCTAGCTTCGTTGACATGATTGAAGATGAAAATGCTGTTGAGTACTACTGTGAATTGGGAACTGAAACAGCTCTGGATCCCAACGTTAGATTAAAAATAAAACACGTAAAGCCTAATGAGTTTGAAGCTTGGGGTTAAATAGCAATAGATTCCGGTGAGAGCCTAAATAAAATTCTTTGTAATAAAAAGTTAGCTTTTCTAGAAAATCTACTCGAGACGTTTGGATAAGAAATGTTCAGATAAAAAGCGCCGAAAGGCGCTTTTTATTTTCTTTAAAATAAAGTATGGTCTCCCTCCTTTTAAAATGGTAAGTGTTGAATAATTCAACAGTGGTTAGGTAAATGAATAAAATAACTAAACTCGCTTTGGCTTTGTCCGTATTGACATCTGTTGTTGGGTGTCAACTGGTCTCAAATACGCCGATGCAATCGACAGCAACGAAGGAAATAATTGAAAAAGCAAAGACAGAGTTTGATGGACAACGTTTTTATAAGTTGAATGAATATGATGAAGAAATCAACGTTTCAGATGACGGGGTCATTACCTTCAAGTCTTACTTACCACGCAGCGGCGGCTATGAATGGGTACCAATTGTTATACGCGATACTAGTTTTCGTGTTTCTTGCGATTATTTCAGTGAATATGTTGAAGCTGGAATGGTTGTTCAGGTTCAGTTTGTAGGTAAACGCGGGCGCATTGAAAATTACGACAAGCAACGTTGTGAAGAGTTTGGCGAGCCAACATGGCAATAAGATCTATGGATAATTAAAGCGCCGACAGGCGCTTTTTATTTACGTTTTAGTTAACCGTTAGAAAAGATGTAGACCAATCTTCGGAAGATTAGGCAAGCAATGCGTAGTATCTGGTCACAAGTTGGTATGAACTTGCCTTTTAGAAAACGCTAATAAAATCGCTAAACAGCTACATGCTAATAGAACGACACCTAAGTTTTGTGCTGTTCCAGCCATCGCTAATCCCGTCCCGATCATGATGTAGTACATGAGCCCAAATAAAGCGCCTGCGCTACCTACCTGTTGTTTATAATCAACGAGTGCGTCACTGAGTATATTGGGTATCGCAATCCCATAAGACATGACGACTAACACCATTGGAGCAACAAACCAGATTGATTGGCTCAGAATCAACACACCGACTGATCCCAAACTAAGCAATACTGCTGAGAGCCAAAGTAGTTGGCTTTTTCGAACATTTTTAGACACTAGGGATTTGTTTAAACAACTCCCAAGCAGAGTGCCTAACCCCAGTACCATGCCACTGTATCCAAATTGTTCGGAGTTATACCCAAGTACCGAGAAAGTAAATGCGCCAAGCTGGTAATAAGAAAATAGAGCAATGTTATACAAAGCAACCAGTAATCCTGAGCGCCAAATTCGCGCGTCTCTTACCATTTTCCAGCTAAGTTGATGCAACCGTACTGGTGTCTGTTCCTTCTGTGTTTCAGGAAGCTTAATAACGTTATAAGCGAACAATACTAACGCGATTAAAAACAAGGCAAAAAATACATAACGGTATCCACCAAGCGCTGTAAGCTGCCCGCCTAATAGCATGCCAACTACCGGGCTGATTGATATACCCATCCCCATTAAGCTGAAGACTTTACTCAGTTCTTGACCGTCAAACGCGTCACGAAGCATGGTCTGTGTGACAACGGATCCTACCGCGATACCAAATGCGCTTAGGGCTCGCGCGGCCATGACAACAGCAAAGCTTTCGGTTTGAGTTGCGAGTAAAGATGCGCAACCATAGATAAAGAGCCCAATAAGCATGGTGGGCCTTCTTCCCAGTTTATCTGCGAGAACTCCCCAAACTACAACGCCAATGGCAAAAGCTAGGAAGTAAATCGACAATGTTTGGGCTGCTTGTGCGTGGTTTACATCAAATGATAGAGCGATTGAGCTCAACGCTGGGCTATAGATGGTTTCTACAATTTGCGGAAACATCAACATAACCAGCATGAGCCATAAAGAGGGCTTAGTATTCATATTGTTACCCATCGTTAATGAAGTTGGCGGGCAGTATAAATGAGGCTATGATTGATCTAATAACAACATAAAAACCAAATACATCAATATTCGGACAAAATGGCGCTTATTAACGAAAAAACACAATTTGATGCAGACAAGATTACTAATTATGTAGTGGGAATTGCTGCGGATATTGGCAAGCACGACTCAGGTATGCATATGCACAAGAAAGGGCAGTTATTGTACGCACCTCAAGGTTGTATGAGTTTTGCTCTGGAAGACTCGATTTGTATTTTGCCACCGACAAAGGCGGTTTGGATCCCACCTAATACGCCGCATCGTGCACTAATGACGAATGTGGTGGCGTATCGATCTTTGTATTTTGATTGTGAGGAGTTTGCCTGTCCGAGTAAGATCGCGATGATAGAAGTGAATAATTTACTCCAAGCTCTTATTGATAAAATGTCATTTTGGGAGTGGGATAAGCCTAGCAGCGAGATGGTAAATACGACGGCGCTTTTTTGGGAGGAGTTTTATGCTGCGAAACGTTATTCGTTTCAGTTGCCTTTGCCATCGCATCGGCGCTTAACAACGTTTCGTCGAGAGTTGGTTGAACCTTCATTTCTAGCTCCTTCGCTTACTACTCTTGCAAGCAAAGTTGGGGCAAGCACCAAGACGGTAACACGATTATTTAAGTCGGAAACGGGTATGAATTATCAAGATTGGCGGCAACAGTGGAGGCTTTTAAAAGCAGTTGAATTGTTATCAACGGGCATGCCAGTCAGCGCAGTTGCCGATTGGCTGGAGTTTTCGTCAGACAGTGCATTTATTGCATTTTTCAAAAAGCAAACTGGACAAACACCTCTGACGTTTATGAAAACCAAGCCTTAAGAGTCAAAATGCTCACACTCTTTCTAGAACAACCCCCAGGTTCACAGGCTCAGCCTATAAAGCATACATAGACAGGTACCAACGTGCAGGTTACTTGTCTTTACTCTGCAGTTTGCGAAAGTATTGCGTGGTAAAATCAACAAAGGCTCGGATGCGTTTTGGTTGATGTCGGTCGTGATGATAAAGGAGTGAAAATTCCACACTCGGAATGCTCCAATTGGTAAACACTTCTTTTAGCTTGCCTGTCTGGAGTTCTTGTTGACAATAAAGTGCTGGCACACGGATGATGCCATTTCCCGCCAAGGCTGCTTTTATCATTACTCTGCCACTCTTACATCGTAACTGTCCACGTATCTGGTGTTCCGTTGACTGCTTTGTATTCGTGTTCTCAAATGCCCACCGTGTCACACTACCTGTCAAACAAACGTGTTTTTCTAAGTCCTTTGGATGCGAAGGATAGCCATATGTTTCTAAATAGTTTGGGCTTGCGTATGTCCCCATTTCCACATCGATCAGTTTGCGAGCGATAAAGTTGGAGTCGTCTAACTTTCCCATTCGAAAAGCGATATCGAATTCATCCGCGATTAAATCGACACGATGGCTACTAAAATCTAAGTTAATGCTCACTTGTGGGTGTTGGATTAGAAACTGAGCAACGATATCTGCGACAACGTCTTCTCCTAAATAGCCCCCCACACAGTTGATACGAATGTCACCTCTTAAGTCTTCTACATCATCAACCACTGCCATAACAGCTTGATCAATATTGTGAAGGGCAGTTTCACACTGTTTATACAGAACCTTGCCTGCTTCGGTGAGGTTCAGTGTTCGAGTGGTCCTTTGTAGCAAAGTGACACCAATCTGTTGCTCCAGATTTGTTATTTGACGTGAAACGTGTGAGCGAGAAACGCCAAGTTGCTCTGCTGCTTTCGTGAAGTTTCCTAGTTGAGCGATTAGGACGAAAGAGCGAATATCCGCAAGGTTGATGTGTGTTTGCATGATGATTTCTTCATAATTCAAAAAAGTATTGTTGCAGTATAACAACAGTGTTTCAACTAGGTCGGTATATATCAACAAACAAAGTTTTCTTAAACTTACCGCCACTGATGTAAACCGTTCGATTAAGGATTCAAAATGAAAAAGTTAATTGTTATTACAGGCGCTAGTTCAGGCATTGGTGAAGCGATTGCACGTCACTTCAGTGAACAGGGCCATGCTCTTCTTTTGTTAGCAAGACGTGTAGAACGTTTGGAAGCATTAAACTTACCAAATACGCTTTGTGAAAAGGTAGATGTGACCGACAAAGCTTCTTTTGAGGCTGCAATTGAGAAAGCTGAAGCGTTGTATGGTCCGGTAGATGCACTTGTAAATAACGCAGGCGTTATGCTTCTAGGTCAGATAGATACTCAGGAAGCATCGGAGTGGAAGCGCATGTTTGATGTGAACGTAATTGGTTTGCTCAATGGCATGCAGTCCGTCCTAGCACCTATGAAAGCACGTAACAGTGGTACGATCATTAACATCAGCTCTATCGCGGGCAAGAAAACATTCCCTGATCATGCTGCTTATTGCGGTACCAAATTTGCGGTTCATGCTATTTCTGAAAACGTACGTGAAGAAGTTGCGTCATCGAATGTTCGCGTTACGACGATTGCACCTGGTGCAGTGGAAACGGAATTACTTTCACATACAACGTCTCAAGATATTAAAGATGGTTATGACGCCTGGAAGGTGGATATGGGCGGCGTGTTGGCAGCAGACGACATTGCACGAGCAGTGCTGTTTGCTTATCAGCAACCGCAAGGTGTATGTGTTCGTGAAATTGCTTTGGCACCGACAAAACAACAACCTTAACATTGAGTTACGGCGATTTTAGGTCACTAAAGCCGTAAAACTTTGCATATCGATTCGTGATTGAGATGGCATCTTTAAACTAAGTTGCGTGAAAATTTAGGTCATCCATTTAAATCCGGACACTAAGTGTGTTATTGCTTATACCCAAGTTACTCAAGGTGAGAAAAAACTTTGAGTAATTTGGGTTTTTATTTGGTCTCAATTTTAGGTAGCGGAATTTATTTAGGTCGAAGGCGATAGTTGTGAAGAAAGGAGAGTGTGACGTAAAACAAAATGAAGCAATATCCGTCTCTTAATGAGAATTGATTTCATCAACGTCACAAGCCGTTACAATTATCCGTTAGGTATTATACTTTGTGGGTGGTTAATATTTAACCAAACAAGGAGGTGTGTATGAAACGATTCGCAAACATACTTTTTGCAACACAAGGATTGCCAGGCCATAGTGACGCCCTCGAACAAGCGATGAGGATTGCATCTAGCAACAAAGTGCCTGTCTCAGGGCTAATAGCGTGTCCTGATTTCCCAACAGACATGATCCAGTATCAGCAAAGTTATGAGCAATCGCTGCAAGACTCCCTCAAACAAAGTATTCACGAATACAGACAGAAGCTGGGACTCTCTGAAGAGGATCTCGCATTTCCTCTTACTGTGAAAAGCAGTGAAAAGCCCGCTGTCTGTATTATTCAAGAAGCATTAGCTGATAACAAAGATCTCATCATCAAAGAAGCTGAACCGCTCGGTGAAGGTGCTGAGGGTTTCAAAGCTATTGATATGACTCTGTTACGAAAATGCCCTTGTCCGCTTTGGTTGCACCGACCAATTGATAAGCCAAGAGATAAGCGCCGTGTTGCTGTGGCTATCGACCCATTAACGGCAAGCGATGAACAGCACTCATTAGCCGTGCGTTTACTCGAATTATCGCGTTCGATAGCCGACACCTGCGATAGTCGTTTACACGTGATTTCTTGCTGGGAGTATTACTTAGAAAACTACCTTAATGGTAACGCTTGGATTCAAGTCGATGATGCTGAGTTGAAACATGAACTCGACAAAGCAAAAGCCGATCATAAACAAGCTCTGCAACAGCTGTTGGAGGAGTCTGGGATTACAGGTGAAATTGTGATTCACCACCTGCATGGAAAACCCGACGAAAAGATTCCAGATTACGTAGAGAGTATTGAGGTAGACGTGCTGGTAATGGGAACCTTAGCGAGAACTGGTATATCTGGCTATGTCATTGGTAATACGGCTGAAAATATTTTGCAATCGATTAACTGTAGTTTGGTCGCTCTTAAGCCCGATGGCTTTGTCTCACCGATTCAGTAATTGGGGTGTAACAAAGTTGGGTTTAAGTGATGTTTTAGGTAAAGGAGGGAGATGGATCTCTAGAACATGGAATTATCAATGTATCAATAAGTTATCAGAGGAGAGTGACATGAAAAACCTATGCCCGAAATGCCACACAGAAATGATAGAACGTTCGAATGTTTATGTTTGTCCGAGAAATGATATCGGTGACTGCACCTACGATGCATTCGAGTTAGCTGATGACGATAATCCATATACATTCAGCCAAGAATATGTAAGTAGTGACCTACGTTCTTATGCCGTAGCAGACAGCAAATAGCGGTTTGTATCGGCGTTCCTCTAAGTAGCACTCAGTGATTACTGTTTGCTACTTTTCCCTTGGTTTCATGATCGTTTTTGAAGCGCTTGGGTTAAAACAATACAGTGGAGTTTGTCATTTGCGCCGAATAGGGCGTACCTTCTTATAATAACGAATGGGCTGCGATGTTGAATAACATAACGGGTAAAGAAAACCTGCCGAAAAACCTAGATAATCAGTTGGTCTTACTGATTTTCCCTGCGCTGCCAGTTTTAATCTTCTCTTTTCTCTTCTATATCTATACTCCTGCAGGCGTGAGCTGGAATGCGGAATGGATACCAAGCCTCGATATCAACCTTAGCTTTAGATTAGATGGTCTTTCATTTCTTTTTGCGGGACTGATCAGTGGGATTGGCGCACTGATTCAAATCTACGCTTTGGCTTATTTACGAGAAAGTGATAGCCGGTTTTCCTTTCATTTGTATCTAACCCTATTCATGCTTGCCATGCTAGGGATTGTGATGAGCGATAACATTCTGTTGTTATTTGTTTTCTGGGAACTCACCACCATCACTTCTTATTTACTGATCGGGTTTAATCACGAAAATAAAACGTCTCGGAAAAACGCCTTGCAGTCGCTGATTGTTACTGGTGCTGGTGGACTAGCGTTGCTAGCTGGTCTTATCTTGCTGGGAGCAATGGCAGGGAGTTATGAGCTAAATACCATTATCGAGCAGGCAGACACTATTGCGCAGCATGAATGGTTTATCCCATCTCTAGTGCTCATACTACTCGGTGCATTTACTAAATCTGCGCAATTCCCGTTTCATTTTTGGCTACCTAACGCGATGGCAGCTCCCACTCCGGTCAGTGCGTATTTACACTCGGCAACAATGGTAAAGGCAGGCATTTACCTATTAGCACGTTTATCGCCAGTTTATGCCCACAGCGAGATCTGGTTTTATGCTTTAGTCATCACTGGGAGTATCACGGCCATTTGGTGCACATTTGTCGCATTAAAACAAACTGACTTGAAGCTGATGCTAGCCTACAGCACGAATGTTGCTTTGGGTAAATTAACATTATTACTAGGTATGGGCACAGATTTGGCCGTTAGTGCAGTATTGATGTTTATTCTCGCTCACTCTTTCTATAAAGCTGCGCTGTTTATGGTGGTGGGTAATATCGACAAAGCGACAGGAACACGAGATATTGATCAATTGTACGGCCTGAAGTCAGTTCTCGTCATCAGCATGGTTGCGGGGAGTTTGGCTGCATTGTCTAAAGCGGGGTTCCCGCCGTTGTTAGGCTTTTTGAGCAAAGAATACATGTACAAGTCCGCAGTAGAGCTCAATAACTGGATCGCCTTTGTACTTTTAATCGTGAATATACTGATGGTCGCGCTAACCATTATGCTTATTGCGAGACCATTCTTTGCTCGCCGTGATCTCGTGCCGATTGAAACTAAGCCAGTTGAGACAAAAAAAGCCATGTGGATCTCGCCTTTGCTCTTGGCAGTTGGCAGCCTCCTAGTTCCGTTATTCGGTTTGAATTGGTTAGATCGCAATATTATTTTTCCGGGCTCTGCTGACATTCTGCCCACAGCAACTCTTAAAGAGACATCACTATGGCATGGCGTGAATGTACCGTTAGTGTTAAGCGTTATTACGCTAGCGTTGGGGTATGTGGTGTACCGTGTTTATCCTACTGTGTCTGCATTTTTTCAGCGGCCACATCTATTCGTCCCCAAAGCGGAGAATATTTTTGAACGACTATTAGATGGCATGATGACAGTGGCGAAGTGGCAAACGGCGCGGTTACAGCAAAAGAAATTGAGTCGCTATGTCCTATTATTTTTCACGGTACTTGCCGTTGCGTTACTGAGTCAGGTAGCGCTTATTCCTCTGCCTTTGGTTGGCGAACTTTCAAGTGTCACTTTCTATGAGATTGGTATTGCATTATTGTTGATTGGTGCTGCGCTCGTATGTACGTTGTCCCACGCAAGACTTCTTGCGATTTCTGCGCTTGGTATGATTGGCTTCATGACCACGCTTGTTTTTATGATTTATAGCGCCCCGGACGTTGCGAAGACTTTACTGTTAGTGGAAACATTAATGGTGGTCTTTCTTGCATTGTTAATGCGTCATATGCCACGTCTAACCACCGTGCCTAAGCATTCAATAAAACGTAAAGTAGCGAATATTTGCATAGCAGGTGTGATAGGTGTTTCGGTTACTTTACTTTTGTTAGGAATCACGTCTCAGCCGATGGACTCTTCGGTGTCAGATTTCTTTGCAGAAAACAGTGTCCCGGGTGGACATGGGCGAAACATTGTTAACGTTATTCTGGTCGACTTTCGCGCATTTGATACATTGGGAGAAGTTGTTGTCGTTGTTATTGCAGGGATTGCTGCAGTGAGTTTGCTTAAGACAAGAGCGAAAAAGCAAAATCGTATCCAATCATTAATTTTTGCAACCACGGCACACATTGTTTCGGCACTCATGCTCGTATTTTCAGTGTATCTGTTGTTACGTGGTCATAACGAACCGGGTGGTGGCTTTATTGGTGCGTTGATTGCCGTTATTGGTTTATCACTTCTCATGTTCGCGGAATCACCGAAATACGTTCGTTCTAGGTTGTATTTCAAACCGTTTCTCATTGCGTTATCTGGCATCGCATTGAGCTTAGTTTCTGGTGCTTTGAGCTTTGCGTTTGATAAACCGTTTTTGACCGGACTGTGGTGGAAAGACGTGATACCACTAGGGACGCCATTGGTTTTTGATGTTGGTGTTTACCTTGCCGTTATAGGTGGCGTGATGGGTATGCTGCTTCGTATTAATGAGGAGCTAGAGTGATGGAAATAGTCTGGAGTGTTGTCGTTGGAGTATTTGTCGCAGCAGGTGTTTATTTAATGCTTGAAAAGCATATCTTGCGCCTTTTGTTCGGCATCATGTTACTCAGTAGTGCGGTTAACCTTGCTATTTTTACCGCTGGAAGGCTGACGCCCGGAGAGCCGCCATTGATTGGCGATAATGCTCTTTTACCACCAGATAGCGCGGCAAATCCTTTACCTCAAGCGCTTATCTTAACTGCGATAGTCATCGGTTTTGGACTACTTATTTTTGCTTTAATGCTGTTCTATCGAGCTTATAAAGACACTGGAACTGCAAACGTCGATGAAATGCAACGTTCTGAGGAGGGTCAATGAGTTCGATTTTGCTTACGTTACCGGTTGTTCTCTCGCTGAGTACGGCGTTGACTATCTTCTTCGTCCGTCGCTCAACAAAAAGTGTTGAGTGGTTGAGCGGTGTAAGTGCGACTTCGAACCTTTTCGTTGCGGGCTTTCTCACAGAAAACATCATAAGTAATGGTATTCAAGCCGTTGCTTTTGGTCAGTGGAGTGCGCCATTTGGTATCGTGTTTGTCGCAGATTACCTCAGCGTTGCTATGGTGATGATAACGGCGGTGATTGGTGCGATATGTGTTTTCTACGCGATGGCGGACCTTCACCGAAAGCCCTCCTATAGCAATTACCATGCGTTAATGCACGTGTTGCTTGCTGGCGTTTATGGTGCTTTCCTGACTGGAGATATTTTTAATCTGTATGTTTGGTTTGAGGTCATGCTCATTTCATCATTTGGTTTAATGGTGTTAGATGCAACGAAAACTCAAGTTGATGGTGCAGTAAAGTACGTGATGTTGAACCTGATTTCGACGCTGGTATTTTTGCTTGCTATCGGCTTGTTGTATGGCGCAACGGGCACCTTGAACTTGGCCGATCTCTACACCAAAGTAGGGGAAAATGAATTGAGCATCAACATGATGCTGTCCGCGCTATTTTTGTTTGCCTTTTCTATTAAAGCGGCACTCTTTCCTTTATTTGCTTGGTTGCCAGCTTCTTATCACACGTTACCAAGCGGTGTGGTGGCACTGTTTGCCGCGTTGCTTACTAAAGTCGGTGTATACGCGTTGATAAGAGTCTTCACCTTAGTATTTCCGCTCGCCGAGAGTGGCTGGCAACCGACGTTAATTTGGGTCGCAGGGCTAACCATGTTAACGGGCGTTTTAGGAGCGGCTAGCCAATTCGACATTAAGAAAATTCTTTCTTTTCATATTATTAGCCAAATAGGCTATATGATCATGGGGTTGGCTATTTACACTCCCTTAGCTTTAGCCGGTGCCATTTTCTACATTGTTCATCACATCATTGTAAAAGCGAATTTGTTCTTAATAGGTGGATTCATCGAGCGCAAATATGGCTCTAGTCAACTTGAACATTTGGGTGGGGTATATAAAGCTATGCCTTGGTTGGCGTTCTTGTTTCTTGTGCCTGCGTTTTCTCTGGCCGGTTTTCCACCGCTATCGGGTTTCTGGGGAAAGCTATTGGTCATCAAGTCGAGCATACAGGCTGAATATTACTGGTTAGCAGGTACCGCGTTATTGGTGGGGTTGCTTACTGTCTACTCGATGACGAAAATTTGGAGTGAGGCATTTTGGAAAAAGCCATTTAGAGAGAAGCCAGAACAGACTCTGCAGGCCAAAGTACATTGGTTGTACTGCGTTCCAATTATTGTATTGACGACGTTGACGCTAATCATTGGCTTAGTGGCGGAGCCTTTTTATCAATTTTCCGTTCAAGCTGCAGAACAACTGTTAAATCCGACTGAATACATCAGAGTGGTGTTAGGAGGAAATACATGATCTATCTATTCCTCAATTTTTTCTTAGCGTTAGCGTGGATGATGCTTAATGGCAGCTATTCGAGTCTGAATTTTGTTGTCGGATTTACGGTCGGTTTTTTTGCTTTAAGGTTGAGTCAACCATTTGGATTGAAAACGAGCTATTTTCAACGTTTTGCATCTGCATTGAAGTTATTGATGTACTTCGCTTATGAAATGGTTATATCGGTTGCGAAAGTGGTGTGGGACGTTGTGACACCTACTCATTTGAGTCAGCCTGATATCGTTTATGTCCCTCTGGAGGTCGATTCTGATCTAGAAATCTCATTACTGGCGAACATGGTTTCTTTAACACCGGGCACGCTTAGTTTGGATGTTACGGCTGATAAAAAGTATCTTATCGTTCATGCCATGTTTGCACCTGAACATGAAGAGGTTATTCGCGGAATTAAAGATGGGTTAGAGCATCGAATTTTGGAGGTGACGCGTGGATAGTTGGCTGCAAATAACGGTCACTTTTGCCTATTCTGGGCTACTACTCAGCTTTGTTATGGCTTTTGCTCGTTTAATTCTAGGACCAACGCTAGCTGATCGAGTTGTGGCGTTAGATCTGATTTCATTTATCACTATCGGATTTATTACGGTTTACACCTTAGACAGCGGTGAGGACGCTCTGTTAGATATCGCCATTACATTAGGTTTGGTTGCATTTCTCGGCACGATCGCATTTGCACGTTTGATCGTTAAAAGAAAGGAGAAAGAATAATGGACGTGTTGATTGGACTATTTTTATGCTTAGGAACATTGTTGACCTTGATTGCAAGTCTAGGTGTTCTGAGGCTTCCTGATTTGTATACCCGAATGCATGCAGCGACCAAAGCTGGAACTGTCGGAGTGAGCTGCTTGTTATTAGCGGTCGCTTTCTCACTCCCTGAAGTTACCGTGATCTCTCGGGTTATCGGTACGATGTTGTTTATCGTTCTCACTGCGCCAGTCGCCTCCCACCTGCTCGGCAGAGCAATGCGAGAGGTCGGATATAAGATTTGGCGTAATGATTAACCATTAGCGTCGAATAGTACTACGCCCTAGTTGAAATAAACTCGAAGCTGTATTGATGAAGTCGGAAGTAATTGACGGTATATTCAAATGCACGACCATCTTCTAGGTAACCAGTGGACTCAACTTTTAGAATAGGGGAAGCTTCTGATTCATTCAGGTATGAGGCCGTCTCTGCATCTAACAAGTACGGTTTGACAGACTGACTGCTTTTCGCAATTTTCAATCCTTTGCTATTTTCAATGTACTCATATTTAGAACCATTCATTATGGCTATGCTCAAGTCTGGAAATAACATTGCTGGCATATGAGTGACTTCGTAAATTTCAGGCTCATCATTAATACATCTGAGTCTATGTATTTCATATGTATCATCATTGGGCGAGAGATTTAACTGCTTAGCAACCTGCTCATTCGGCTTTTTAAGTTCGAACTTTATGACTTGAGAGCTAGGCGTTTTCCCCTGTTTACTGACTTCCTCGATAAAACCCAGCAAATGTAAGGCATCATGTTGGGCTTTTAGATCGTTTACATAAGTTCCACTACCTCTTGTCCGACTAATTAAATTATTGTCGACCAGAATTTGTAAGCTTTTTCTGATGGTTACGCGGCTTACGGAAAACTCTTCTTGCAAATCACTCTCTTTTGGAAGCATCGATTTCGGTTGTAGTTCCCCATCTTTGATCTTTTTTTCTAATCGTTCCGCAATGTCTATGTATTTGGGTTTCATAATACCTCGCTAAGTCTTGGATCATGATAGCAAGAATGTGATCTGAGATGTAGTTAATACTTTTCCTTAGGATCTTTGTGTGATTTTTATCTCGTATCTTTGTGCTTATACTTTAAATGTATCATAAAAGTATTAATACTTACTTTATACATTTTCAGGATAAACATTTGAGGTAGCGAAATGAAACGTCAAAAATTAACGATTGTTGGTGCTGGCAGTACATACACACTTGGTATGATGAACAGCCTTATTGCCGAAAAAGATAACTTTCCACTCGCAAAAGTCGTGTTTTACGACATAGATGAGAAACGCCAAGAGTCGAATGCATTAGCTACTGAAATTCTATTGCGAGAACACTATCCAGAAGTTGAAGAGTTTGTTTATACAACGGATAAATCTGTCGCATTCGCAGATTCGGACTTTTTCTTTATACAGATCCGCACTGGTGGGTTGGCCATGCGCGAGCGCGATGAACAAATCCCGCTATCCAACTCTTGTGTTGGGCAAGAGACATGTGGCGCGGGAGGAATGGCATATGGACTTCGCTCTATCGGCGATATGATCCAGCTAGTGAACGAGATCCGACAAACGTGTCCAGATGCGTGGATTCTTAATTACACCAACCCAGCGGCAATTGTCGCTGAAGCTTTAAATCGTGAATTTCCGCATGATAAGCGAATTCTAAATATTTGTGATATGCCAGCAGCGATTATGGTCAGCTATGCGCAATTGTTAGGGTGTGAAATTTGGGACTTTGTTCCTGAATATTTTGGGCTTAATCACTATGGCTGGTTTACCAAAATTCGTAACAAACAGGGTGAAGACTTAACGGATAAAATTAAAAATATCATCCTAAAAGAAGGGATCAGTGCGGTTGATGCGGAAATAGCGGATGACCCATCGTGGCAAGCCACATTCAAAAACATGAGAACAATGCTTGCTGATAATCCAGAGTTTTTGCCGAATACGTATCTTCAATACTATTTGTACCCTGAAAAAATGGTGGCGAAAGAGGATATCAATAATACTCGCGCAAGGCAGGTAATTAACGGCCGTGAAAAACGAGTGTTCGAATTGAACGCAAGAATAATTGAAGCGGGCACCACGAAGCACGAAACACTGCATGCCGATATCCATGGTCGATACATGGTGAGAGTCGCGGCTTCGCTTGCCTACAACTTGAGCGATGTGTATCTCGTCATCGTACCGAATAATGGTGCTATTACAAATTTACAAAATGACGCCATGGTAGAAGTTCCAGCTGCGCTAACTAGTGATGGACCGAAAGCTTTTACTGTAGGAAAAATCCCAACCTTCCAAAAAGCCATGATTGAGAGCCAACTTGGTTACGAGAAATTAGTCGTGGATGCTTGGTACGAAGGAAGTCAGCAAAAGCTGATTAATGCACTCACACTTAACCGTACCGTGGTTAATGTGCCAAAAGCTAAAGAAATAACAAAACAATTACTAGAAGAAAATAAAGCCTACCTTCCTCAATTTTTTCAATAACAACTGGACGTTCGGGGCCTACTTGTAGGCTCCGTGAATGAAACAAGAGGTTTATATGAAAGACATTATTCAAAGGTTCGGGGCCGCGATGTTTGTTCCCGTTCTATTATTTCCAGCAGCGGGCATGTTATTGGGTTTCTCTGTTGTGCTGTTAAATCAAGAAGTGTTTCCTTGGGCACTAGAGGGGAGTGCTTGGGTTAAAGTCTCGACGATCATTTTACAGGCATCTCTCGCTGTATTTAAAAATATGGCACTTATTTTTGCCGTTGGGTTACCTATCGCTTTAGCTAAAAAAGCATCTGGTCGCGCTGTACTTGCAACACTCGTTTCCTACATTACGTATAACTACGTTATTGGTGGAATCCTTCAATTTTGGGGGCCAGAACTGGGCGTTAACTATACGGAAGGTGAGCGAGGTTTGACTGAAGTTGGTGGCATTCTAACGCTTGATACCAACTTGCTAGGTGCCATTTTAATTGCAAGTCTCTCTGTTTGGGTTCACAACCGATTCTTTGATAAAAAGCTACCGGATTGGGCGGCTGTATTTGGCGGAACGCCATTGGTTGTGATCATTAGTTTCCCCATTATGGTCGTGATGGCAATTCTAACTTGTTTGACTTGGCCAAGTATTCAGCATGGTATTAACAATCTGCAATCATTTTTGGTTTCTGCTGGATCGTTAGGGGTATGGCTATTTACGTTTTTAGAGCGAATCATGATACCAACGGGATTGCATCATTTCGTATATGGTCCCGTTTTTTATGGGCCAGTTGCAGTCGATGGCGGGACGGTTGCCTATTGGATTCAAAATATACAGACATTCGCCCAGAGCTCGGAAAGTTTAACGACACAATTTCCTCAGGGTGGTTTGATGTTGACGGGAATGGGTAAAGTGTTTGGTTGTACGGGTATCGCACTAGCACTCTATTCAGTTGCGAAAAAAGAAAATAAAAAGATGGTGATGGGGTTAGTGCTCGGAGCCGCAATCACAGCAATTCTTACAGGGATCACCGAACCAATAGAGTTTACATTCTTATTTATCGCACCTGCGCTGTTTGCTTTGCATGCGTTGTTATCTGCGACAATGGCAACGATCGCCTTTATGTTTGGTGTTTCCGGTAACTTTCAGACTGGCTTGATAGACTTCATTTTCCAAAACTGGTTGCCTTTGGCTGGTAACCATGCAGGAACATACGTGATTCAGATTATTATTGGTCTCATGTTTACTGGTGTTTACTTTGTTACGTTTCGCGCGCTTATTTTAAAATACAACATACTTACTCCGGGACGTGAAGGTGCAGATAGTAAGTTGTATTCCAAAGCTGACTACAAAGAAGCGAAAGAGGTCCATAACAGTAGCGCAAGTCCGTCACAAGCTAGTGCCTTTATTGAAGGTTTGGGTGGAAAAGAAAACATTGACTTGTTAACTAATTGCGCGACGCGTCTGCGTGTTAAAGTTAAAGATGTCTCTCTAGTAAAGGAGAACGCATTTTTCACACAGCACGGAGCGGTGAATATTGTTAGAAATCAAGAGAGCCTTCAAATCATCGTTGGTTTAACGGTGCCACAAGTTCGCGAAGATATGAGCCAACTGATAAAAGCTTAACCCCCAAACTAATGCTCCAGCTCATATGGCTCAAAGGTGAGATAGAATTATCTCACCTTTTTTGTGTACATGAAGCATATTTCGCTCAGTTTCCACGAAAGTGGGGAGGAGTTATCGAGCGAGCTAAAATATAGTTAGGTTATACCCGTCTGTATTGTGGGAAGACTTGTTGGGTCTCTAAGTGACGGTGGCGCCTTCTATGTTGAAAAGCGTTTTAATTTCTTCCAGCACTTCTGGGTTAGCAATAGCACCAATGTTTTTTACAGCTTGTCCGTTTACCAATTGTTTCACTGCTAGCTCAACCAATTTGCCTGAGCGCGTTTTAGGAATATCACTGATAGCAAAAATTTGTCGTGGGACATGGCGTGGTGAACATTTTGTTTTCAATGTTTGGCGAATTGAATCGGTGAGTTGTTGGGTTAACTCGACGTTGTGAGCGAGTTTTACTAGTAACCAGATTTCTTCAGACTGCTGGTTTAACTTGCCGACAGCGATGGAGTCTTCAACCTCGGGTAGCACGTTCACTTGTTGGTAGATTTCAGCGGTACCGATTCGTACGCCGCCTGGATTTAAGGTTGCGTCACTACGGCCATAAAAAATAAAGCCGCCATGTTCGGTTTGCATCACATCGTCGCCATGGTGCCAGATATCGGTAAACTTGCTCCAATAAGCGTTGTGATAACGTTCGCCGTTGTCGTTCCAGAAGCCAATAGGGAAGTTAGGTAGCGAGTTATTGCAAGTCAGTTCGCCGCGTTTTTGCGTAATAGTATGTCCACCATCCTCTAGAACACGTGCGTCGATTCCCAGCCCTGCGCCTTGGCATTCACCTTTGTAAACTGGTGAAATAGGGTTTCCAAGTACAAAGCATCCGCAAATATCCGTGCCGCCAGCGATAGAAGCGAGATGCAAGTCCTGCTTGATGTGCTGATAGACATAATTAAATTGTTCTGGGTAAAGCACCGAACCAGTTGAGCACAGAGTTTTGAGTGACTTCAGGTTATGTTCTAGTTTTGGAGAGCAGTTCGCCTGCTCCAGTGCCTCTAAGTATTTCGCTGAAGTACCAAACAGCGACACGTTATGTTCTTCAGCTAATCGCCATAAGACGGAGTGATCAGGGTAAACCGGACTACCGTCGTAAATCACTAAGGCTGCACCACTCGCAAGAGCGGAAACATGCCAGTTCCACATCATCCAACCACATGTTGTGTAGTAAAAAACCTTGTCTTGCGATTTGATGTCGCAATGCAGTTGATGTTCTTTGAGGTGATTGAGCAAGGTACCGCCTGCGGAATGGACAATACACTTAGGTTGACCTGTTGTACCAGAAGAATACAAAATGAATAACGGGTCATTAAACAGTACTGATTGATATTGAATTGATTGTGGAGAAAAGTCGTGAGTAATATCGGACCAAGAAACAAACTCAGAAGTGCTAGCACTTTCAGCGTTTTGTAAATATTCGATTTGGCATACGCTAATAGTAGTCTCTTCGGAGGCACTGCTTAACTTACTACTAAGAGTGGTGTTCTTGTCCGTCATATCGAAAGCTTTGCCTCCGAACTGGTAGCCATCACAGCAAAAAAGAACTTTCGGCTTGACCTGACCAAAACGCTCTACGACACTATCGATACCAAAATCAGGAGAGGTTGAAGTCCAAATGGCACCAAGACTGGTGGTGGCCAGCATGGCAATAACGGTTTCAGGAAGGTAGGGCAAATAACCCGCAACGACATCGCCTTTACCGACACCACAATTGAGTAGCCATTGTTGAATGGCGGAAACTTGTTCAAGCAACTGTTTACCGGTGAGTTGTCGGTGTTCACCGCTTTCATTGCTAAAAACAATAAACTCACGCTCTGGTGCTTGTTCAGCCTGAGATAGGAGGTTCTCTGCGTAGTTCAGCGTGGCGTCAGCAAACCATACTGTGTCTCTATTTACATGGTGATGACTAGAACCTGTTTGTGTCCATTTGGGACTGCCAAGGCTCTTGATTTGCGAACCCATATCTCCGATTACGTTGCAAAACTGCCAAGTATGTCGCCAAAATTCATCATTGTGCTCAATGGACCAATGGTGTAGAGACGGGTAATTGTTGATTACGGCACCTTCGGCTTTGTCTTTATTAACCTTTTCAATGAACCGTAATAAGTTGCTATTGCTGACGCGCTCAGCAGATGGTGACCAAATAGGTGTAGAATTTGGCATAGGTCCCTCTAATTTCAATTCTTTTGAATATGACCAAAACAAAATAAAGGGGCGAACATAGCAGTGTTCGCCCCTTATCTGATCGTTTAAAGTTGTTCGGCAAGCTGAGGTAGTACCTCAAATAAATCACCAACCAATCCATAGTCGGCAACTTCAAAGATAGGAGATTCTGGATCTTTGTTGATCGCGACAATCACTTTGGATTCCTTCATTCCTGCAAGATGCTGGATGGCACCGGAAATCCCAACCGCTATATAAAGCTTAGGTGCAACGATTTTACCGGTTTGACCCACTTGTAAGTCGTTGGCAACAAACCCGGCATCAACCGCCGCGCGAGAAGCGCCAATGGCAGCACCTAGTTTATCGGCCACTTGTTCGATCAACGCGAAGTTCTCTTTGCTACCGACCCCGCGTCCACCTGACACAACCACCTCTGCCGCGCTTAATTCAGGACGTTCTGACACGGTTTTATCGACAGAAACCAATTCAACCATTGGAGCTGAGATAGTGACCTGCTGATGCTTAATATCAGCTTGGTTGCGACAAGTAACCGGCTCAAACGCAGACGCGCGCACGGTGATGACGCGAACCTTGTCGCTGGTGGTCACTTTGGCAAATGCGTTTCCTGCGTAAATAGGGCGGATAAAAGTGTTTTCATCGATAACTTGGACAATATCGGAAATTTGCCCAACGCCGAACTTCGCTGCTACTCGAGGTGCAAGGTCTTTCCCTTTTGATGATGAGCTAGCCCAGATTGCGTCAAAACCTTCAGCAATACTCACTACAATAGGTGCGATACTCTCGGCAAATTGATGCTTAAGTTGCTCATCATCGACACAAATTACGTTTGATATACCATCAACGCGACAAGCTTGCTGAGCGACTTCTTCACACTGGTGGCCCACTACGATCAAAACATTGTCTTGGCTGACTTGTTTTGCTGCATTAACCACTTTGAGTGTGTCCGCATGCAATTGGTTATTGTCATGCTCTGCTATGATTAAGTTCTTCATGAAATCACCTTCGCTTCGTTACGCAGCTTATCGAGAAGCTCTGAGACAGATTCAACCTTGATGCCACCTTTTCTTTGCGCTGGCGGTGTGATTTCTTGAATGGTTTGGCTAAATACCACTTCAACACCCAGACTGTCAGGTGTGATGGTATCTAACGGCTTGCGCTTAGCTTTCATGATATTAGGCAAAGAGGCAAAACGCGGTTCATTCAGGCGTAAGTCAGTACTGATCACCGCAGGTAAGTTCATCGCGACCGTCATCAAGCCGCCGTCCACTTCTCTCACGACCTGAACTTTTTGATCTTCTATCTTCACGTCGGAAGCGAAAGTTGCTTGAGGCCAGTCAAGTAGGGCAGCCAGCATCTGAGCAACTTGGTTGTTGTCAGTATCAATGGATTGTTTACCCGTAATCACAAGCTGCGCTTGTTCTTGCTCAACCAGAGCTTTGAGCAGCTTAGCGACGACCAATGGCTCTATTTTGTCTTCAGTATCGATATG
Organism: Vibrio sp. 1401; assembly: GCF_033340295.1. Classification (NCBI taxonomy): domain Bacteria; kingdom Pseudomonadati; phylum Pseudomonadota; class Gammaproteobacteria; order Vibrionales; family Vibrionaceae; genus Vibrio; species Vibrio sp. 1401. The sequence continues at coordinate 66,014 of NZ_JAWOWF010000011.1, read as the reverse complement.
AATAGCGCGATCGGCACCTAACGCAAGCGCAGTACGTAGTTGCTCCTGACACTGGCTACCGCCGGCACTGACAACGATAACTTCATCTGCAATACCTTGCTCCTTTAGTCGTACGGCTTCTTCAACGGCTATTTCGCAAAATGGATTAATCGTCATCTTGACGTTATTGGTTTCAACATCGCTATGGTCCGCTTTCACGCGAACTTTAACGTAGGGATCAATGACCCTTTTGATTGGCACTAGTATTTTCACGTTAGATTCCTTTTACAGTGAAGACTATGTGTTAACAGTGAAGACGATGTGATGACGTCTTTAAAATGATGTTAATTTACCTTTACGTTTGCGTCAACTTTAAATATATTGTTGATTAACAAGTTGGCAACATGCAAAGAAAAAGGAATGCAATCATGGAAAGAGACTGCATGGAATTTGATGTTCTGATTGTAGGCGCAGGTCCCGCAGGCTTGTCTGCGGCATGCCGAATCAAACAATTAGCAGCAGAAAAAAAACAAGACCTCTCTGTTTGCGTGGTAGAAAAAGGTTCTGAAGTTGGAGCGCATATTTTATCGGGCGCGGTGTTTGAAACGCGAAGTTTGGATGAGCTTTTTCCCGACTGGAAAGAGAAAGGCGCTCCGCTCAATACCAAAGTAAACCAAGATAAAACCTACTATCTAGGCAATGACATCAATGGTCATGAACTGCCTTCTTGGGCGGTGCCGAATACGTTACATAACAAAGGTAATTACATCATAAGTTTGGGCAGTCTATGCCGATGGATGGCGTTGCAGGCTGAGAACTTGGGGGTGGAGATCTACCCAGGTTTTACCGCCAGTCAAGCGATCATCGATGAAGATAGTCGTGTTTGTGGCGTGATCACGGGCGATATGGGGTTAGACAAAAATGGTGAACAAAAAGGAAATTTCGAACCTGGTATTGAACTGCGAGCGAAGTTTACCTTATTTGCTGAAGGCGCACGGGGGCATATCGGTAAGCAGTTGATTAACCGATTTAATCTTGCTGAAGAGAAAACTTCTCAACATTACGCTATCGGTTTTAAAGAGCTGTGGGAAATCCCATCAGAGCAGCATCAGCAAGGTTTAGTAGTGCACGGATTAGGCTGGCCGTTATCAAACGAAGCCACAGGTGGCAGTTATCTCTACCATTTAGAGGGAAACCAAGTTGCCGTCGGGTTGATTGTTGACTTGAATTATAAGAATCCGCACTTGAGTCCATTTGATGAGTTTCAACGTTTTAAACACCACCCGTTGATTGAGCAATACCTCAAAAATGGGAAGCGTATTAGCTATGGCGCGAGAGCGATCACCAAGGGCGGCTTTCATTCGCTTCCCACGCAGCAGTTTGCTGGTGGCTTGTTAATTGGCTGTGATGCAGGAACACTTAACGGCGCTAAAATCAAAGGCACACACACCGCAATGAAATCTGGCATGCTTGCCGCTGAAGCAGTATGTGAAGCCCTTGAGAGTCAGTCAGTTACTGCTGATTATCAAAAGCATTTCAAACAGTCTTGGCTGTATGAAGAGCTTTATCAAGCACGTAACTTCTCAAGTGGAATCCACCGCTTTGGATCGTGGCTGGGCGGTGGTTTAGCGCTGCTGGAACATAACGTATTAAAAGGTAAAGCTAAGTGGCATATCCGCTGTGATAAGCCTGATCATCAGTCTCTGTTATTGGCGGAAAACAGCAATGAAATTGTCTATCCGAAGCCTGATGGCGTGTTAAGTTTCGATCGCCTCTCTTCCGTTTATCTATCCAATATCTTCCATGAGGAAGATCAACCATGCCACTTACGACTGGAGAACCAGCGGATCCCTATTGAGCAGAACCTTGAATTATATGCAGAGCCAGCACAGCGCTATTGTCCGGCTGGCGTGTATGAAATCGTACAGGGGGAGCAGCAGCCAGAGCTGCAAATAAATGCGGCCAACTGTATCCACTGTAAGACCTGCGACATCAAAGATCCAAGTCAAAATATTACCTGGACTCCGCCAGAAGGTGGTGGTGGTCCGAACTATCCAAATATGTAAGCGTTTGAGAATAATTTTTATTAACAATTTATTTACTTAAAGTTTGCGTTAGTTCAAATCTTTCTCGATGAACTCGATTGCAACTTAATCTTTCAGGCACTATTCTGATTTTAAATTGACGTTTACGTAAACTGAATACAAAGTTGATGCATAGGTGTAAAAGCGGTTACCAGTATCAAAGTTAGGTTTGATCAAATAGTGCTCAATGGAACGCACTTAAAATAACGAAAGGGAGATCAACTATGGTATCGGAATCGCCTCTGTTGCAGGTAAACGATATTTCATTGGCTTTTGGTGGGGTGAAAGCTTTAACTGACGTGAGCTTCCATGTGAATGAAAAGGAAATTTTTTCAATCATTGGTCCAAACGGTGCAGGTAAAACCTCAATGCTCAATTGCATCTCTGGTCGATACACACCAAACAAAGGCTCTGTAATCTTCGCTGGAGATGATGTAACTAAACGTACACCAAGCCAACGAGCTGAGTTAGGGCTGGGAAGAACCTTCCAAAACTTAGCGCTCTTTTCTCATATGTCGGTACTGGACAACATCATGGTTGGCCGACACCACCTACTGAAAAATAACTTCGTCACGGGGCCACTCTATTGGTTCTCCAATGCGCAGAAAGAAGAGATGGCGCACCGCAAATATGTGGAAGACGTGATCGATTTTCTAGAAATCCAGCACATCCGAAAAGCGACTGCAGGCACGCTATCTTACGGCTTACGTAAGCGTGTAGAGCTTGCTCGTGCCATTGCCTTAAAACCTAAGTTACTGCTGCTTGATGAACCAATGGCAGGTATGAACTTGGAAGAAAAGGAAGACATGGCACGTTACATCATGGATCTGAATGAAGAATTAGATATCACGATCATCATGATTGAGCACGACATGGGCGTGGTCATGGACATCTCTAATCGCGTTTTGGTTTTGGATTTCGGTAAACACATTGCTACGGGTGAGCCTGAAGAAGTGATGGCCAACCCACATGTGAAACAAGCGTACTTAGGCGAAGAGTTACCGACATTAGAGGAGAGTGCATAATGGCACAGCAACATAATGATTGGGCAGATATAACCCGCTTAGATACCTTTCCAAAAGTGTTGCAACACAATGCCAAGAACTGGCCCGAACAAGTCGCAATGCGTGAAAAGGAGTTTGGTATATGGCGAGAGTTCACTTGGAAGGATTATGAAAACCGCGTCAAGTGGATGGCACTGGCACTACGAGATTTGGGTATTGGTGAGCAAGATGTCGTTGGTTTGCTAGGTGATAACCGCCCTGAATGGGTATGGGGCGAGTTAGCGGCACATGCGATCAAAGGTTTCTCGCTGGGCATCTATCAAGATTCTATGCACGAAGAGGTGGCGTACCTTATCAACTATGCAAAAGCAAAAGTCGTGATTGCCGAAGATGAAGAGCAATGCGACAAGCTGCTTGAGCTTGGTGATGAAATTCCTAGCGTTGAATACATTATTTACTGCGATCCTCGTGGAATGCGTAAATACGATGATCCAAGATTAATTGATGTTGAACAGGTCTACAAAAAAGGTCAGCTGATTGATAAAGCGGACCCAGACAAATATCTCAATATGGTTGTTGAAACCAAAGGCAGCGATCTTTCAATTCTTTGTACTACGTCGGGTACGACTTCTAAACCAAAATTGGCTCAGCTACACAGTGGCACGTTCTTGGATCACTGTGCGGCTTACTTGCGTGCAGACCCTCGTTCCCCAGGCGACAACTATGTTTCTGTTCTGCCTTTGCCTTGGATTATGGAGCAGGTTTACGTGGTTGGTCAGGCGTTGATTTCTCGTCAAATCGTTAACTTTGTGGAAGAACAAGAAACCATGATGTCCGACTTGCGTGAAATCGGTCCAAACTTTGTGCTGTTAGCGCCACGTGTGTGGGAAAACATTGTGGCAGACGTGTCTGCACGAATGATGGATTCGACACCGTTTAAGCAAAAGATGTACAAACTGGGCATGAGCTTAGCCAACAAAGCGCTGGAGCAGGGCAAACGCTCTAAGTTGGCTGAATGGATTCTTCTGCGTGCTCTGCGTGACCGTTTAGGGTTTTCGAACCTGACATCTGCGGCAACCGGCGGTGCGGCGATGGGACCGGATACTTTCCGTTACCTACAAGCTATTGGTGTGCCACTTAAGCAGCTTTATGGTCAGACCGAAATGTGTGGCGCATACACCGTGCACCAAGCGGATGATGTGGATTACGATTCCGTTGGTGTTGCGTTTGATAATGCAGAAGTGAAAGTCATCAACCCGGACAGCAATGGCGTTGGTGAAATCATCGCGAAAAGTACAGGCATGTTTACTGGCTACTTAAACAACCAAGCAGCATATGATGAAGATGTTCAAGATGGTTGGATGCACACAGGCGATGCGGGCTATTTTAAAGATTCCGGTCACTTGGTGGTGATTGATCGTCTGAAAGATATGTCGGAAACCAGCCATGGCGACCGTTATTCGCCACAGTTTATCGAAAACAAACTCAAGTTCTCGCCGTTTATTGCAGAAGCCGTGGTGGTAGGTAAAGGTCGACCTTGGCTGTCTGCCATCATCTGTATTCGCTATGCGATCGTCGCGAAGTGGGCAGAGCAACGCGGCTTGGCATTTACCAACTACACCAACTTATCTGCTCAACCAGAAGTGTACCAAGCGATTCGTGAAGAAGTTCAAAAAGTGAACGAATCCCTACCGGATGCACAGAAGATCAGCAAATTCATTCTACTTTACAAAGAGCTGGATGCCGACGATGGAGAGCTAACTCGCACACGTAAAGTACGCCGTGGTGTGGTTGCAGAGAAATACGGAGACATCATCGAAACCATCTACAGCGACGATCCAAAAGTCGATGTCGATACGGTGATCACTTATCAAGATGGCACCAAAACACGCATTCAAACGTCGCTAGTTATTGAAACGCTTATTGAGCATGAGCCAACACTAGTGGATAGCGAACAACGGAGGATCGCATAGTGAATACGGATTTATTACTGCAACTCGTCATTAATGGCGTGATCGTTGGCATGTTGTATGGCGTTGTCGCCATGTGCTTTGTATTGATTTACAAATCGACCCAGGTGGTCAACTTTGCTCAGGGTGAGTTCTTGTTGATTGGCGCATGGGTATGTTGGGCGGCATTGGTACACCTACAGTTACCGTTTTTTATAGGCTTTTTACTCACGCTCGCGTTCATGATGATTTTTGGTATCGCCGTGCAAACCATTGTGCTCAGACCGTTGATTGGTGAACCGATTATCTCTGTGATCATGGTGACCATTGGTCTATCGATGTTTTTCCAAGCGCTGATGAAGTGGATATTCGGTGTCTCTGCTGTGTCGTACCCGCAAGTGTTCGAAACTAACGTGGTGAATATCGGAGGTTTGAATGTTGAGTTTGCTTACATTCTGAGCTTGATCTTCTCAATGCTCATCATGGGCGCGTTCTACTGGTTCTTCAAATTCAGCAAAATGGGTCTGGCAATGCGCGCAACGGCATTCAACCAGCAAGTAGCCCAGAGTCTTGGCATTTCCATCAAGAAAGTGTTCGCCATCAGTTGGGCCATTTCGGCAATGGTATCTGCAACAGCAGGGATTGTTATCGGTATCGTTAACGGCGTATCTGACGCGCTATCCATTATTGGTATCAAAGTTTTCCCAGCCGTTATTTTAGGTGGCTTAGACTCGGTAGTCGGCGCAATTGTCGGTGGTATTACCATCGGGGTGCTAGAAAACTTGGCTGAGTTTTTTGATAGCCAATACCTGCAAGTGGGTAACCTGTACAACATCGCACCATTCTATGTGCTGTTAATCATTCTTGCCTTCAAGCCATATGGCCTGTTTGGTACCAAAGATATTGAGCGTATTTAAGGAGAAATAACATGGCTCAACTTAGCATGCGCCCATGTGGGGATTTTCGAACCACATACAAAAGCGATACGCCAATTTTTGAAACCAAAACCATCAGAAGCCTTGCGATTGCTGGTGTCATCGCCATGCTGGCAGCACCGCTGGTCTTGGATATTTACTTCCTAAACCTGTTTATTCAGATTGCATACCTCGGTATCGCGGCATTGGGCTTAAACATTTTGGTTGGTTTTACCGGACAAATCTCGCTAGGTCACGGTGCGTTCTTTGGCTTTGGCGCCTTTGCATCGGCTTGGCTAAATAACCAGTTTAACATTCCAGTCGTGTTTGCGATTCCGCTTGCGGGTTACTTAACCATGATTGTGGGGATGCTGTTTGGTCTGCCAGCGGCTCGAATTAAAGGTTTATATCTAGCTATCGCAACGTTGGCGGCGCAGTTTATTCTAGAGGACTTCTTTGCTCGCGCAGATTGGTTCAGTGGCGGCTCATACGGTGCAAGCGCGAACCCAATTAATTTGTTTGGCTTTGAGTTTACGACTGACGAAAGCTTCTTCTACATCGCTCTGTTTGCGCTGATCTTCATGTATATGTGGGCATCAAACTTAATCCGTTCTCGTGACGGTCGCGCGTTTGTCTCAGTACGAGATCACTATCTATCAGCAGAGATCATGGGCATCAACCTAACCAAGTATCGTCTGCTCTCATTTGGAGTGTGTGCATTCTATGCAGGCATCGGGGGGGCACTCTACGGACATTATCTAGGGTTTGTATCAGCAGAAGGCTTCACCATCATGATGTCTATCCAGTTCTTGGCAATGATCATCATTGGTGGCTTGGGTTCAGTCAAAGGCACATTGATGGGGACGATATTTATCGTATTGCTGCCTGAAGTTTTGGAGTTTGGCGTAACGGGGCTTTCAGCGTTTGGTGATACCACCGCTTTCACTGATGGTCTGGCTTACTTCAAAGAGATGGCGATTGGTTTAGTCATCATGTTGTTCCTTATTTTCGAACCTCAAGGATTATCGCATCGCTGGCAACAGATTCGAGCATATTGGAAACACTATCCGTTCTCATATTAACGTGGAATTAAGTGGAATATACCTCAATAACAAGGACAACGAGTTATGAACAAAGGACATTTAGCGACAACGTTGGTGCTGTCATCTGCACTGTTTACTACCGCAACTTGGGCAAAAGATTCTGTGTTTGTCGGGCAATTAGTCGACTTTTCTGGACCAACTGCCTATGTGAGCAAGCCTTATGGTTCTGGCGTGCGAGACGCATTGCGTTGGATTAACCAAAACGGTGGCATTAACGGTACCGAGCTCGAATTTGAAACAGTAGACATGGCGTACAAAGTACCAGTGGCGATTTCTAACTATAAACGTTGGGTTGCGCGTAAAGACATGGTTGCGCTGCAAGGTTGGGGTACGGCGGATACCGAAGCGCTTATTTCGTTTGTTACCAAAGACAAAGTGCCGGTGTTCTCTGCTTCTTACTCTGGTCACTTAACTGACCCAACTGGCAAAAACCCAAAAACCGCGAAACCAGCGCCTTATAATTTCTTTTATGGTGCGTCGTACTCAGATGCGTGCCGTGCGCTAGTTAAGTGGGCGAAAGAAGATTGGGAATCTAAGGGCAATCAAGGTGCGCCGAAATTTACGCACATTGGCGATAACCATCCATTCCCGAATGCGCCAAAAGAAGCGTGTGCAGAGTACGCCAAAGAGCTTGGTTTTGATGTGCAAAACCCAGTCGTTGTGTCACTAAAACCAGGGGACTTTAAAGCGCAATGTTTGTCGCTGAAAGAGTCAGGCACCAACTACGGTTACATTGCCAATATCGGTAGCTCGGTTATCTCACTAGTGAAGTCTTGTAACACGGTTGGGACAGAGTTCCAGTACATGGCAAACATTTGGGGCGGCGACAAGCCAGTGCTTGAAGCAGCAGGCGATGGCCTTAAAGATTACGTTTTCCCAGGTATGACGGCGTTTTGGGGAGACGATAACGAAGGCATGAAGCTGGTTCGTGAGATTTCTAAGCAGTCTGAATCAGAGCCGGGCGAATTCAGAACTCACCATTACATTCGCGGTATTTGTTCTGCGTTCTATATGAAAGAAGCGATGGAGTGGGCGAAAGACAACGGTGGTATCACAGGTGAAAACATCAAGAAGGGCATGTATGTCCATGACAACTGGGTACCACAAGGCTTAGAAGGTGTTTGTGTCCCTGCGAACTGGAAACCGGAAGATCACCGAGGCACAACAACCGTGAACGTCTTTATGGGCAACAACGATGGCGGCGCAGTTGATATTAAGAAAGTATCTCAGGTGACATTGTCACGTCGTGACGATTGGCTAGGTTACTAATTTACGACTTATTAATAACAAAGCCTACTGAAAATAAAGATGGGTGAGAGAACACTCTCACCCTAGCAAGGAGTAGTTTGATGGCTGAATTAGCAACGAATATCGAACCGGCAGAAATACTGCTTTCAGTGAACAACATTGAAGTCGTTTACGACGAAGTAATACTAGTGCTTCGCGGTGTGAGTTTAGAAGTTCCAAAAGGGCAGATTGTGACCTTACTGGGGGCCAACGGTGCGGGTAAATCCACAACGTTGAAAGCCATTTCTGGTCTATTGAAAACCGAAGATGGTGAAGTAACGCGCGGCGAAATCAACTTCATGGGCGAGCGCATAGACAACAAAAGCCCGGAAGAGATCGTCCGTTCGGGCATCTTCCAAGTTATGGAAGGTCGCCGAATTGTTGAAGATATGACGGTAATAGAAAATCTTCGCTTAGGCGCTTATACACGCACTGACAACGAAGTTGAACAAGACATCGAAATGGTGTTTGACTATTTCCCGCGACTCAAAGAGCGCACTGGCCTGGCGGGCTATTTGTCTGGCGGTGAGCAACAAATGTTAGCGATTGGCCGAGCTTTAATGGCTCGACCGAAGATGATTTTGTTGGACGAACCGTCTATGGGGCTTTCTCCACTGCTAGTTAAAGAAGTATTCAGCATTATTAACAAGATCAACAAAGAGCAAGGTATTACCATGCTTTTGGTTGAACAGAATGCCAACTTCGCTCTTCAAGCGGCCGATTACGGTTACATCATGGAATCAGGCAAAATCGTACTAGATGGCAGCAAGCACGAACTGTTAAACAATGAAGACGTAAAAGAATTCTACCTTGGCGGAGGCGATGAAGATCGCAAGAGCTTTAAGAATCTGAAATCTTACAAACGTCGTAAGCGTTGGTTGTAAGGAGCAAGGATGAACGAACTATTTGATGCGAAAGAATCGTTGTCTCTACAGGCGCGAGAAGAGTCGCTGTTTCAACGTTTGCCAGCACTGATTGAAAATTCGAAAGCCAATAGCGAACATTACGCGGCGCATTTTTCTGAGTTAGAGCCTACATTGGCAAACAATCGTGAAGGGCTTGCTCAGTTCCCGATTACACGTAAGTTCAATGTACCTAATCAGCAGCAACTTAAACCGCCGTTTGGTGGCTTAAATAGCGTTGCCATTGGTCAAATGGCACGTGTTTTTCAGTCTCCTGGGCCTTTATATGAGGCTCAAACGAATGAGGCCGATTTCTGGCGTATGGGGCGCGCGTTTCACGCTGCTGGGTTCTGTGCGGGTGATTTAGTGCATAACACGCTCTCTTACCATTTCTCTCCTGGCGGATTTATTATGGATGGTGGCGCAAGGGCTTGTGGCTGTTCGGTATTTCCGGCTGGGGTAGGCAATACCGAAGCGCAAATAGAGGCAATTAAACAGCTTCAACCTAATGGTTACACTGGTACACCTTCCTATTTGCTGACGTTGCTACAAAAGTACCAAGAGAAATACGATGAGCTGCCTAGCTTTGAGAAAGCTCTGGTCTCTGGTGAAGCGGTTACAGCAGACATGCAACAGATGTTTGAGGAAAAAGGCATTGCAGTCTTTCAAGCCTACGCAAGTGCAGAGCTTGGCTTGATTGCTTATCAAGTGTCTGGTGAACAAGGATTAGTGATTGCCGAGGATATTATTGTTGAAATCGTTGATCCTGATGGTGTTCCTGTACAACCGGGAGAAGTCGGTGAAGTCGTTGTAACGTCGCTCGATGAGAAGTTCCCGCTGATTCGCTACGCAACGGGAGATTTATCGGCATACCTAGAGACAAGTTCTGATTCTTCACGCACGAATGCACGAATTAAGGGCTGGATGGGACGAGCAGACTCCGCGGTGAAAGTAAAAGGGCTATTTGTTTATCCGCATCAGATCCAAGAAGTCTGTCGTCGCCACGATATTAAAGGCTCATTGAAAATTGAGCGCGATGGCTTCAACGATGCCATTACTTTCTGTTGTCATGATGTGCATGTATCAGCAGAGGACATTCAAGCAACACTCCAGTCTGTCACTAAACTGAAAGGCAATGTCCAGTTTGTACCGAACCAAGCGGAGCAGCCGTTAATCAATGATCTTCGCAGTTAACTCATTGGTGGCATAAGTGCAGTAGAAAGTGGTTGTCATAAAAAACTAACAACGTCAGACAAAAGGCTAGAAAAGGGATACCACATTGCGCTGCGTATCCCTTTATTTTTTACTACCGCAATCAGGGAGCGGGTAAATGAAACAGGCACCAATGATTAACACACAATTCTGGGATGATTTGTTTATCCGAGGCACTATGCCTTGGGATGCCCAATCGACACCTCAAGAACTCAAGGACTATCTCGACAATTCACTTCATGTAGGCCATTCAGTGTTTATTCCTGGGTGTGGTGCCGCTTATGAACTGAGCACTTTTATTCAATATGGGCATGACGTGATCGCGATGGATTACAGCCAAGAAGCGGTAAAAATGGCGCAATCAGCGTTAGGTAACTACAAAGATAAAGTCGTATTGGGTGATGTATTTAATGCCGATTTTTCTCAATCGTTTGATGTCATTTACGAGCGGGCCTTTCTCGCAGCACTACCGAGAGACATGTGGTCAGAATATTTCTCTATGGTGGATAAATTATTGCCAAGCGGAGGTTTTCTAATTGGTTTTTTCGTCATTGATGATAATTACCTATCACGCTTCCCTCCATTTTGTTTGCGAAGTGGGGAGTTGGAGGGTTATCTAGAACCGGCGTTTAAGCTTGTGGAATCCTCAGTGGTGGCAAACAGTGTTGAGGTTTTTAAAGGCAGAGAACAATGGATGGTGTGGCAGAAACGTTAGTCGTCACTGAGACTTCTTTAGAAAGTATTCGCGGAAACTGTCTGGTTCTTTTTTAATCGCTGAAAAGTAAGTCACAAATGTATGATATTTGGTCGATGCCATGAGCCAGAGAGCGATAATAGGAAAAAGTACAAAACTAACAAAAAAAAGTTTATGTTCATCTTCAAGAAGGAATAGGCCAAGAAGCGTAAACAAGGAACTGAAAGTAAATATTGATTAAGTTGATTTCTGCCGCTTTAGGTTTGCCTCTAACAATCATCATGCTTGGGATAACAAGCAGTAGAGTCATGACCCCAGCAAAAGAAAAGTTTAGAGCCAAGAAAGTATCAGTAGTTAAGTGCTCAGACGACTGGTCAATCAATATTGCCAGCAACGTTACTGCCATGCCGCCTCCCATCATAATCAAGGTAATGACTGCCACGCCAACAAGAAAAACCCAAATAGAAAGGTAATGGTTGTCAAAAAACTCTTCTGCCTTCAATCTTTTAAACCTCATCGATACATACTGTGAAATAACAGAGGTTACTTCACTCTATTCCTGTTGAGGGGATACTCACACAGAAAGAATACGTATGTAAAATATCAATAAGCGTTAGTTTTAAAGGCGGGAGTTACCCCCATAATAGGTCGAAAGGTATTTCAGAATGGCTTCGCGATTATCACCCGGCAGTTCATCCATCCCTTGCTCTTCAATCATCCAGTCTAAGGTTTCATCTCATCGTTGGCGGCTTAGTCATTGTTGTGTGACCATGTGTAACGAATGACAGGCTGAGCAGACTGCCGCGACGAGTTCCATATTCTCTCCTGGCGCTAATATCCCATCACCAGCTGATTTGACCTCCATTTCAGATGAAGCAGTATTCCAATCTGGTGGCGTGTAGGGTTTTGGGTTGCTAGCCATGCAATGATTGCGGCTCGCGCACCCGGGTCTTTTACGCCGGGAAAGACCATGTTTGTGCCCGGAGCAAACTCTGGTGGTGACGCCAAAAAAGCATCCAGTTTTTCTGCGTCCCATTGACCTTGATGCTGTTTGATGGCTTCGCTGTAATTGAAGCCTGTAAAGCCGGCAATATCACGCTCTGCTAAGCCCCAAAGAGGCAGCCCCACAAGCACTTCCTCCATTTTTCAAACTGGTGACAAGCTTTACACACCATCGCTTGCTGTTCGCCTGCGGCTATCAACTCGTCATTGTTTGCTAAGGCTGAGTAACTTAACAGCGCGAGAAAAGTAAACGAGAGCGGGAAAACCCGCTTATTTAAGGATGTTGCTTTCACTGTTATTCCCCCTTCATGTTTAACCCTTAACAATCAGCGCGATTCGGTGGAAGGTGTTGTTGAGGTAACCTTTCGGGTTCCATGTGATAGCAAAAGGTTGGCCCACCTCTTGGTCATCAGTCGCCTTTGCCCCAACTTCGTAGTAGCCCGCTTGGGGGAATGTCACTTTGGCGTTGAACGTCTGCCAAGCGCTGTCATTGGCTGGGGCTGCGAGTTCGGCATCCATACATGTTGCGCCAAAATCAATCCTTTCTCGCTGCACTACCGAGAGACCAGTGGCCAGATTACTTTGCTATGGTGGATAAATTGCTGACAAGAGACGGTTTGTTAATTGGTTGTTTCGTTATAGATGATGATTACCACTCTCGCTTCCCTCCATTTTGTTTGCGAAGTGGGGAGTTGGAGGGTTATCTAGAACCGACGTTTAAGCTTGTGGAATCCTCAGTGGTGGCAAACAGTGTTGAGGTTTTTAAAGGTAGGAGCGCTGGATGGTGTGGCAGAAAAGTTGCCGTATTTAAACGCTATGGCATCAAATAATGAATACAAAATCAGCGTCACATAATGCATCTTTTAAAGACAATTATTCTTGTGGTAACGATAAGTGTTGTGAATTGGCGAAGTTGCGAGAAATGTGGATCATGTCCTTTGAAAATATAAGGATATATAATATGGACAAATCATTTTCTCTCATCGATAAGCCTACCTTCTTAGGCTCACTCTTTCTTTTACTCAGCGTCGTTATACCCTTAATTTTATTTCCCACACAAGGTGCGGATTGGATAGCTTCGGCCAAATTTTTCATGACCGATAAGCTTGGTGTGTTATACCTCGCACTGGGTATCGCAGCAATGTGTTTTATGATTTACACCGTGTTCAGCGATCTTGGCCAAATCAAACTTGGTGAAGCCGACGAGCAACCAGAATTTGGTAACGCCTCATGGGCTGCAATGCTATTTTGTGGAGGTATTGGCGCAAGTATTCTGTATTGGGGGTGTATCGAGTGGGCATACTACTATCAATCACCACCATTTCAGTTGGAAGCAGGCAGTGAAGAAGCCATTCGCTGGGCCGCGACTTATGGTCTGTTTCACTGGGGACCGATTGCTTGGTCAATTTACCTTATTCCTGCTCTGCCTATCGCTTACTTCTTTTATGTACGCAAACAACCTGTTTTGAAAATCTCTAGTGCGTTAATGCCTGTATTAGGAGAAAAGCGTGCAAACGGTGGTATTGGCAAGTTTATTGATGTGTTGTTTATTTTTGGTATGTTGGGTGGCGCGGCGACTACGCTTGGCTTAGCAGCGCCTCTTATCAATGGTGGTCTACATCATATCTTCGGTCTTCCAAACAATACCTTCAGCCAAGTGGCTGTATTACTTCTCTGTACTGCTATTTTTGGTTACTCCGCGTATGCAGGGCTTGAGAAGGGGATCAAATTCCTTAGTAACATTAACTTCTGGGGTGCGATGGGCTTGTTACTCTTTATACTTGCCGTTGGGCCAACCGTGTTCATGTTAGAAACGGGCTTAGATTCAATTGGTCGTATGTTGTCTAACTTCTTTGTTATGGCTACCTGGGCGGAGCCGTTTGGTGGTTATGGTGAGTTTACAGATACACACTTCCCGCAAGACTGGACTATTTTCTACTGGGCATGGTGGTTGGTCTTTGCTCCTTGTATGGGATTGTTTGTTGCGCGTATCTCGCGTGGAAGAACGATCAAACAGATGGTCGTAGGTTCTATATTTTACGGTTCTTTAGGTTGTTTCTTATTCTTCATTGTTTTAGGTAACTATGGTTTATCGTTGCAATTGACGGGTGAGCTTGATGTCATTGCAATCCTCAACGAATCAGGCGCGCCAGCGGCTATTTTTGCAACGTTAGACACATTACCGTTAGGGCCAATCGTTATTGGTGTTTTTACACTATTGTGTATCATTTTTACGGCGACTTCGTTTGACTCTATCTCGTACATTCTTGCGTCTGTGGTTCAAAATGATGTGACGGAAGAACCGATGCGCTGGAACCGTTTGTTCTGGGCGTTTACTTTGTCTTTTCTGCCAACCGTCCTAATGTTCATGGGAGGTTTATCGACATTACAAACCGCTGCGATCGTGGGAGGTTTACCGTTGTTAGTTATCTCGGTGATGTTGATGGTGTCCTTTGTCCGCGCGGCGAGCCTAGATATTAAACATCAAGCAGAATACGAAGAGCCAACCATTAACATTGAAGAACTGCCGGAAATTGACCCTTGGTCAACAGAGGGAATGGCTTTGGCGAAATTTGAGCGCTTTAAAGACTTAGCTCAACAGGCGGCTGAAGAAGAGCGCGAAGCAATGGCGGCCCTGATGAGCATGCGTAAGAGAATTCGCGCATTTGCCTTAGAACACAGCTGTGAATCTGGGTTTTCGGACCATCATTTACCAGAAGAGATGCAAACAGAGCTACAGCAACTAACCGAAGCGCTTGAGTTGGCTCAAAAGAAGAAACAAGAACTGTCTGAGCAAGCCCAAGAATCTCGAATGGAATTTAATCATGTGTTATTAGGCGGCGCGTCGGCAGGTTTAGCAACATCGCAGGCTTAAGAACAGGCACACAAGAGCCGAGTACAAACTCGGCTCTTTTTTTGCGTGGATACCTTACAGTTAAAAATTCTGCTCAATCAGTGTTAATGCTTACACTATTTTAGGTTGACCATCTGATGCGGTGGCACCGCCGTCTACAGGTAGGTTTACGCCATTAATGAAAGATGCGTCATCACTTGCCAAGAAAGTCACGACAGACGCAATTTCTTCAGGTTCGGCTGCTCGGCCAAGCGCAATGCGCTCATTGAATTTATCGCGGATGTCCTGCGGCCAGCCGTTTGTCATGTTGGTTTTTACTAAACTTGGGCATACGGCGTTAATTCTTACCCCATCCGCACCATGGTCCAATGCCATCGCTCGGGTAAGGTTCACCACTGCGCCTTTACTCGCGCAATAGAATGCGGCACCCCAGTCACCACCCAAACCGGAAACGGACGCGGTATTTACCATACAACCTTTCGTTTTTAAGAGTTCAGGCAAAGCAAACTTCGCGCAATAAACAACACCATCAATGTTTACACCAGAGATCTTCTTCCAGTCTTCCAAACTACCTTCAATCACGGAACCTGGGACATGTACGCCAGCATTGTTTACTAAAATATCCAGTTTACCGAAACGGGTAACAACATCAGAAATCAGTGCTGCGACTTTGTCTGGATCAGAAACATCAATGGAATGTGCCGACACACGCTGTTTATCAAAGCCCTCAACGGCGTTTGCCAACTGCTCTTCATTCCAATCGGCAAGAGCGACGTTTGCGCCTTCTTCATACAAACGTTTTGCGATGGCCAAACCAATACCATTGGCAGAACCAGTGACGAGTGCGACTTTATTTTTTAATCCTCTCATGCGATTTCTCCTTCGAAACTTACAAAAACGGGATCTTGATTTTTCTCTGTGCGCGGCAACATCAGTTTGTCGTTGTCGCTGTAATCTACGGGGATAGCCACCACTGCTGGTCCTTCAACGTCCATGGCTTTATTCAATGTCGGTAGCAATTCGTGTTGACTAGTCACTGCGAAGCCTTTCGCGCCAAATGATTCGGCGTACGCCTTGAAATCAATTGGTCCAAATTTCACACCAGAGCAGCGCTGATATTTGTTGATCTCTTGCATTTCTACCATGTTGTAGGCGTTATCAACCCACACAATATGGACGATATTGCAGTTCAGTCTAACCGCGGTTTCTAACTCCATGCTCGATTGCATAAAACCGCCGTCTCCTGATATCGATACCACTTTGCTACCAGGTTTTAGTAGGCTGGCACCAATGGCCCATGGTAGTGCAACGCCCATCGTTTGTTGGCCGTTAGACACCAGCATTTGGCGAGCTCGAAAACAGCTTAAGTAACGAGCGATCCAGATGTGGAAGCTCCCCATATCAAGGCATAGCGTGGTATCTGGTGTGATGATAGATTGCATGGCTTTAATCAGTGCCAGTGGATGAAATCCTTGCTTGTGATAGACATTGGGATAGGTTTTGATCACTTGCCGTTGCAGTGCTACCTCTTCCAGTACTGAAAGTGCTGTTGGGGAAAGACGAGCATATTCAGAGATATAGCTGCCCATCTTGTCTAATGACTGCGCAATGTTTCCGACGATTTCAACACAAGGCTGATAATTAAGTTGGTATTCTGCCGGTTCAATATCGAGGTGAATCACTGGGTTGCGGTGGCTGTTCCAAAGCTCAGGGTCATACTCTATTGGGCTAAAGCCGATGGTGAGAATTAAATCGGCGTCCCGCAGTAAAACATCGCCAGGTTGGTTATTAAACAAACCGACACGCCCAGCAAAGTGATGATAGTAATTGATGTCTACCGTGCCGGCGGCCTGGTAAGTGCCGACAACGGGTAGCTGCGTATTTTGAAGAAACCGAGCGATAGCAGTAGCGTTTTGACTGCGGCTCGCGTGAAGGCCAAGTAAAACCACACAGCGCTTTGCTTTACTGATTCGACTGACCGCTTCTTCGATTGCTGCGATGTCTGCGCAACCAGGCTGTGTGTAAGGCGAGGGGACAATAATGTCCGTTTGGGTTTGCTCGGATAAAACATCTTGGGGGAGACTCAAAAAGCAAGCCCCAGGACGACCTGACTCTGCGATACGAAATGCGTTCGCCATGATCTCGCTTGCGGCGTCCACATGCTGCACTTCAGCACTGAACTTAGTTATAGAGCGAAAAATACTGACGGTATCCATGCTCTGGTGTGTTTGTTTTTGCTGGTCAGTTCGTTTCACCGCACCACCGATAGCAATCAGCGGATCGCCTTCGGAGTTTGCTGTTGCAACCCCCGTAACTAGATTTCCACAGCCAGGGCCTGACGTAACCATTGTGACGCCTGCTTTGCCGGTTAGTCTTCCCATAACGCCCGCCATAAACGCGCCGTTAGCTTCGTGACGTACCGGAATCATTTGGATGTTAGTGTCTTCAATCGCATCGAACAGTCGATCTATTTTTGCACCAGGAATACCGAAAATGTACTTAATGCCGAGAGACTCTAGCTGTTGAGCGATCAACTGAGCTCCATTTTTATTTGAAGGTTTGGATTGCATTTGTTGTCCTTATTATTTGCCTGACTTTGTTACTTTTCCGCCTTTTCTATGGCGGTATTTATATCTTCCGGAGCCAAATTGGCGTTGAGGAAGTCTGTCGATACTGGGGTATCAATCACTAGCCGTGAGACTTTGCCAATCTGGAGGAACCCTGACGAAATGCTGTAATCCTGGATATGACCACCTCCTTGGCGGTCATCGGTAATAAAGTGTTCGTGATAGCCGGGCACATTAATGCCAGTCGTGTATTTAGGACTGCGAAAGCCGGCGACCACGCCTTGCTTATGCGTGAAGCGGAATGTTGGTTGTTCTTTGACCACTTCAAGCATTGGCCGATAAGGGCGTGTTTGTTTAGGTACGGTACGAGTGCGAACTGAATCGAAAACGCCATCAATGCGCACTGCGCAAAATAGGTTATCGCTTGGAACCATGTCGTCTATGAGGTTATGGACTTCATGACGTGACATGCGCGATGTCAGTGGCAGCTCGATATCAGGTTTAAAAAAAGTCATGACAGCAAAGGGCGTTTTTTGCGCCAGGTCTGCCGGGTTTGCGGAGCCATCCGACTTGAGTTGAAAAACTTCCTTATCAAAAGCAATCAACTCACCATCCAATTCATTGAACGTACCTAAACCAAAATCCCCATGTTTCAGCAGTTCTTCTATAGTTGTTGAACCTTCGTAAACTCCAGCGATCAAAGCACTCATTAACGAAGTCTGATAAATCTCACCATCTCCGGTAACGTGATGGTATTCAGAAAATTCTTTCGCTACTTCAAGCGAACAAGCACATAGAGGGTTATAAAATCCACGCATGAGTAAGACCAGTTATGCAATGAAGAGTATATTTAGATTGACTTCTACACGGTGCTAAATCCAATATAAAAAAGATTTATTTTGATATGGAAAATATATGGAATTTCGCTACCTGAAGTATTTTGTCTCGGTCGCCGAGACTCGTCACTTTACCCGAGCAGCTGAACAGTTAGGGATTGCGCAACCTCCTTTGAGTCAACAAATCAAAAAGCTAGAGCACGAGCTTGGCGTGGACTTATTTAAGCGCTTGTCTAGAGGAGTAGAGCTGACCCGTGCAGGGCAAGTCTTTTATACGGATGCGGTAAATATTCTTGCTGATGTGGAACGCGCTAAAGCAAAAGCTCGTCAGATTGCTCGTGGTGAAAATACGCAGGTTAAAATTGGGTTCGCGACGTCAACATCAACCTGCATTAAGGTATTGGAGAAGATTGGGCGTATTCAAGAGAATGGGGTTCATTTACAGACGGCGGAACTATCAATGCCAGAGCTTGCCACTCAGTTAAAAAGCAAACAACTTGATCTCGCAATCATGCGGCTACCCTGTTACGCCAGTGAGCCTTTTGAGCACAAGGTGTTGTTTAACGACCCGTTTGTCGCAGTGATTCCGGCGGGCCACGAACTGGCAAAATATCCCTGTATCCAGATGAAACAGTTGAGAGGCCATAAAATTTTACTGTTTCCACGAGAGACTGGACCCGCATTGTTTGATGGCATGAGCACACTTTTTGCCGACGCAGGAGTAAGGCTCGAACCACAGTTCGCAGCACCGCAACTTCGTACGACGATTGCCATGGCGCAGGCCGGGTTAGGTATTGCTCTCGTTCCGCGCTCACTGGCTGAACATCTCGATGATTCCGCGACAGTCGCTGAGATTGATAATATCCCTCTCATTAGTCGTGTTGTTGTTGCTTGGGAGGCATCTAATCTCAATAAACAAGCGCTAAAAGTAGCCATGCACATCGGTCATGTTGAGGCTTAAAGATGAGTCATCGAATTGGCTCTGATAGCCACAGGCAAATGTGATACTCTCACTCGTTATATGCAAAGCTATGCTTTGGTTGAATAGACAAATCTTACTCAACGAATAGAACTTACTGAGGATGTACCAATGATATACGCTGCGGTCTTTGATATGGACGGGTTGCTGATTGATTCAGAACCTTTGTGGAAGGAAGCGGAAAAGCAGGTGTTTTCATCAGTTGGTGTCCAAGTGACCGAAGTGCTGTCAAAGCAGACTGCAACTATGACGACAGGTGAAGTAACAAGGTTTTGGTATGAACGTAATCCTTGGCAAGAAAAGAGCCTAGAGGAAGTAGAGAATGCTGTTGTGGATAAAGTGGAGGCATTAATAATTGAAAAAGGATGCGAATTAGAGGGTGTTACAGAAACACTCAAATTGCTTAAGGAAAAAGGGTTTAAGATAGGGTTGTCTACTAATTCACCTTATCAACTCATTCCCATCATTTTGAACAAACTCGGTATTGCCAGTTACTTTGACGCGATATCATCGTCAGACGATGTAGAGCAGGGTAAGCCAGAGCCAGATGTCTACCTTTCAACAATCAATAAACTAGGTGTAGATTCAAGTAACTGTATTGCCTTTGAAGACTCTTATTCGGGTATGCTTGCGGCAACACGAGCAAACATAAAAACAGTCGTGATACCTCAACCTGATAAGTTCTACCAAGAGTTTAATGAAGCCAGTCTAAAGCTGCAAAAGCTATCAGAGTTTAATGAAAGCCATTTGGCGAGTTTAATGGACTTGAATTTGAAAGCAACACTTGCACCAACACCGCATGAAAGTTTTTTAGAAGAAGGACTTGATTGTGAATAGCCGATCGCTGAAAAAATACCTACTGCCAATGTTCTTATTGGTTTTACCTATAGAATCATTCGCAAAAGATACGACTATGTTGGACGAGCTCAATAATCGATTTGTTACATTTGAAAGGCGATTTGATGATTGTATCAACTCTGCTTCTCAAAGTGATATGAGTGAAAACATTGTCAGTCAGATTCAAGCGCTTAATATTGATTTTGAAATTTCGGTTGGCTATTTATACAAACAATCACTTTATTTATGCTCTGATGATGAATTCAGTGATTTAGCAAGAATTATCATGATAATTGAAACCTCCGATAATGATGGATTGCAATTATCAAAGGCAAAAGCTAGTCAAATTAGAAAGCTACTTTTTAGCAAAGTGGATTTACGTTTAGAGTCGAAGTTTCAAAGTTTACCGCAAGATAAAAAGGAAGCATTACTGAGCATTGCGAAAAAGCTTGAACCTTTTGATCTCGTAAGCATGCATGAACGACTTCAGGCAATGTAGACTTATGAAAGAATGTTTTGAGTAGATTCTTAACGCTTGGCTTTTTCATTAAGATTGAGTATTAGGTTCAACGCCTCTAGCTCTTACACAAGATCTAGAGGCATCCATTTTTTATTGACTTAAAAATGCCGCGCTAAGATTTTAACCCTGCAGCGGTCATCATGACGCGAAATAACATAGACACTAACCCTAATGCAGCGACGCTAACGACCCAAATTCCAACCATCCACGCCCATTGGCGGCACCAATTTTTGACTTTCATACTCACTCCTTATCAACTCGTTAATGGTACGCTTCGTCTTCTTTCACTTTTCCAGAGAAGACGTAATAACTCCAAAAGGTGTAAGCCAGAATGATCGGGATGATGATCACCGCTCCAACGAGCATAAAGCGCTGACTGCTTGCAGGAGCCGCTGCTTCCCATATTGATATGCTAGGAGGAATGATATTTGGCCAGATACTGATACCAAGCCCTGCGAACCCGAGAATCACGATCACTAGCGCCATCACGAAAGGGCTGCGCTCTTTACGCTTTTTAACGGAGTCAGCAATCTTCAAACATACCAGTCCAGTAATGACTGGTACGGGCAGTAAGTAGAACAAATTCGGCAGAGAAAACCATCTTTCCGCAATGGTAGGGTAAGCAAGTGGAGTCCAAGCGCTCACAATGACTAATGCGGAGATCATCGCCAGTAGTGTTTTATTAGTGAAGCGGTACATCGTGTTTTGCAGTGCACCTTCCGTCTTCATGATGAGCCATGTGCTACCGAGCAGCGCGTACGTTGCGACTAAACCCAAACCGCAAAAGATGGGAAAAGGGGTAAGCCAGTCTAGTTGGCTACCTACGAAGACGCGGTTTTCCACCGCAAAGCCTTGAATTACCGCGCCAACAACGATGCCTTGGAATAACGTGGTTAAAATCGAGCCGACCATAAAAGAACGGTCCCAGAACTTTAAGTGGTTTTCCAATGCTTTAAAGCGAAACTCAAACGCGACGCCACGAAAGATCAAAGCAATCAACATCAACGTCAAAGGGATGGTTAGCGCTTCAATAATTACCGCGTAAGCCATGGGAAAAGCGCCAAATAGAGATGCACCTCCAAGCACAATCCAAGTTTCGTTTCCGTCCCAAACCGGCGCGACACTGTTGACCATGACGTCTTTTTGTTTTTCATCCTTGATGAAGGGCATCAGTATTCCAATACCCAAATCGAAGCCGTCCATGATGATGTACATCAAAGTGGCAAAAACGATGATCGCGAACCAAATCACGGATAAATCAAAATGCATATTCTCTACCTTAACTTTGTGACAAATTCTAGATGCGGCCTGAAACGGTCGTCATGTCGTGCTCATCGTGCTCGATTGCATCGGGGCCTTTCTTGATTTGGTGGATCATGTAGTAATACCCAAAACCAAACACCAAGCTGTACACAACAAGGAAACACAGCAGGCTGATGCTCATTTGTAGGTCTCCGTGTGCAGAAACCGCATCACGCGTTTTTTGTACGCCATACACGACCCAAGGTTGTCGACCAACCTCTGTCGTAAACCAGCCAGCGAGTATTGCGATAAGACCAGATGGCCCCATAAACAATGAAAATTTGAGGAACCAACGCGAGGTATAAAGCGTGTTCTTTTTTCGTAACCACATGCTGTAGAAGCTTTGAAAAATCATCAGAAGTCCTAGCCCGACCATGATTCGAAATGACCAAAAGACGATAGGTGAGTTCGGTCGTTCCTCTTTCGGAAAGTCTTTCAGCGCCGGGATTGGCTCAGTTAAACTGTGGCGTAGGATCAAACTTCCTAGAACAGGAATTTCTAAGGCATAGTCTGTGCGTTCTTGTTCCATGTTTGGCATGCCGAACAAAATCAATGGGGTTGGTTTGCCATCACTGTTATCCCAATGTCCTTCGATGGCAGCGATTTTGGCGGGCTGGTGTTCCAGAGTGTTTAGCCCATGCACATCGCCAATCACGGCTTGGAGTGGCGCAAGGAACACTAAGATCCCTAGCGACATCGAAAACATGGTTTTTACCGCAGTCGATTGATTGCCTCTCAATAAATGCCAAGCGGCTGACGCGCCTACAAAGAGTGCTGAACTGACGAAAGCCGCGACGCTCATGTGCGCCAAACGATAAGGAAATGAAGGATTGAAAACGATAGCAAACCAGTCGGTTGGCACCACACGTCCGTCGACAATTTCATAGCCTTGTGGCGTTTGCATCCAACTGTTGGAGGCGAGAATCCAGAACGTCGAAATGATCGTTCCTAACGCCACCATCGAGGTTGCAAAAAAGTGCAGCTTTTCGCCGACGCGACGCCACCCAAACAGCATTACGCCAAGAAATCCGGCTTCGAGAAAGAAAGCCGTTAACACTTCATAAGTCAGTAATGGGCCTGTGATAGAACCAGCGAAGTCGGAGAAACCACTCCAATTGGTGCCGAATTGATAGGCCATGACAAGACCAGATACAACACCCATTCCAAAGTTAACCGCAAAAATTTTCGACCAGAAGTAATAGAGCTTTTGGTAATCGGGATTACGTGTTTTTAGCCATAAACCTTCCAACACGGCGAGATAGGTGGCCAAACCTATGGTGATAGCGGGGAAAATAATATGAAAGGATACGGTAAAGGCGAACTGTATCCGTGCAAGCATAAATGCGTCGAGGCCAAACATTAAACTTCCTTTGATCTTTTAAGTTTTATGAGAGAGCTATTTTAAAAGGAGTGAAATGAGGGAAGTAGGTACAGACAGTGACTATAAACCTATAACAGATTAAATATTGAAGTGTTATTATTTTGCATTCGGCTTTATGAAAGGGGATTTGCGTTTGGCGAAGTATCAAGAGTTAGTGGAACAGCTTAAAAGGCAGATAAAATCGGGGATATGGCATCCGGGTGACAAGCTGCCTTCTCTGCGTCGCCAATCTGAACACTCGGGTTTGAGCTTGATGACGGTGTTGCACGCGTATCAAATTCTGGAATCTCAAGGCTGGGTAACATCACAGCCGCGATCTGGTTATCGAGTCGCGCCCAATATTAAGAGTTCAAATGAACCCCAAGCGCCAGCCGCGGTTTCGTGGACAGAGCAGGTAGACATCAATGAGTTTATCTTTGATGTTCTGCAGGCGAGCAAAAATCCATCCATGATCAATTTTGGCTTTGCCTATCCAGACCCAAGTTTGTACCCACGATATCACGTGAATCGGGCGATGAGCGCAGCCGCTCGCAATATGCCGATTTCCACCACCTTTGATAACTTACCGCCGGGAAACGAACAATTACGCACCATCATCGCGAAGCGTTATGCTGCGAAAGGCATTGAAATTTCACCCGATGAAATTGTCATTACGGCAGGCGCGCTGGAGGCGTTAACGCTCAGTTTGCAAGCTTGTACAAGACCGGGAGATTGGGTGGTTGTGGAGTCGCCTGCATTCTATGGCGCTTTGCAATCCTTAGAGCGGTTAGGTTTGAAAGCGCTCTCAGTAAGAACAGACCCAGTCACGGGCATTGACCTAGACTCATTGGAACGAGCGCTGCAAACGCATGATGTGAAAGCGTGCTGGCTGATGTCGAACTTCCAGAATCCTCTGGGTTTTACGCTCTCCAACGAGAAAAAACAAAAGCTGATTGAACTGACACAGCGATATAACGTGCCAGTAATTGAAGATGATGTGTACAGCGAACTGCATGCTGAGAATGACTCGGTTTACCCACTAAGAATGTTTGATGACACGGGCAATACCATGTTGTGCTCCTCATTTTCAAAATCATTAATCGCAGGGCTACGTATTGGTTGGGTTGCGGCGGGAAAGCGGGCGCTAGAGGTACAAAAGTTACAGCTAATGAGTACATTAGCGACGAGTGCACCAGTGCAAATGACATTGGTGCATTATTTAACAAGCCGCAATTATGAATTGCATTTGAAGCAGTTACGGAAAAAGCTGTTTGAACGCAAAAGTAAGATGACGGGTCTGCTCAGTGAGCTGTTACCTGAAGCAGTCAACGTGTTAAGCCAAAGCGGCGGGTACTTTATTTGGTTAGAGCTCCCCAAGCATATTGATGCCTTGCCAATATATCGAGAAGCACTAAAAGGTAATATCAGCATCGCACCGGGAAAGATGTTCAGCCTGACAGAACAATACGATCACTGTATTCGTCTTAACGCTTCTTTTGAGCTCAATGACAAATACGTTCATGCTCTCATTCTGCTTGCCAATATTATTCGCGACCATTTGGCGAAATAGCGACTTTCTTCAGTTTTTTGGTTTAATGGAGCGCGCCGGATTTCCGACAACTCGATCGCCCGGCACAACGTCTTTGGTTACGACAGAGCCAGCGCCAACGATGGCCTGGTCGCCAATGGTCACGCCTGGCAGTATGATAGCGCCCCCACCAATCCAAACGTTATTGCCGATGTTGACCGGTTTGGCGATCTCATCTCCAGCTAAGCGCCTTTGCGTATCGAGTGAATGAGCGGCTGTGTAAATTTGCACTCTAGGCCCAATCATGACGTTCGCGCCAATCTCAACCTGCCCATTGTCCAGAATAATGGCATCCCAGTTGATGTAGGAGTTTTCCCCGATGGACAAGTGACAACCGTAGGTAAGTTGAAGCGGTGGCTCTATACAGGCGCTGTTTTCTAATTGGACGCCCATTTCTGCCAATAGTTGTCTACGTATATCTGGGTTTGGCTCGTGGTTAAATTGGAAGACAAGCTGCGCGGTTTTGGCGCGCATTAGCTTTAGCTCTTCATCCAGACAATTATAGGTTTCTCCAGAGCGCATCCGAGTCAGTTCTGACATAACAATCATTCCATCAATGTTATTTGCAACAAGGTGCACAATAATAAGTGAGAGTGACTCGAAGTGAAAATTTGATGCTTAAAAATCAGAAAGTTATCACTGATTTGCCTTGCGTATTCAGTCGGTTGATTGGCTCGTTTAGTACACAAAGACGTGCTCCCTAAATAGCTTAATCGTGTTGAAGCTAAAGCGGGAAACCACTCGAAGCGTTTTGCGTAGATTACAATATAGTTAATAAGAAGAACTTAATTGAGCCGTTTGCGCTATCGATTGGGCTAAAAATATAAGACTTATGCGCTCTGGCTTGCTGGCAACGATGAATCAAGAGTGAGCACTTTATGTTCGAACGGGTCATTTCATTTTTAGAAACAACACTGTTTACCTTTAACGAACAACCTATCACGTTATGGGCGATATTGATGGTGCCGACATGGGTGATTGTCGCTTTATGGTTATCAAAAATTTTGATCAAAACCGTTACGTCAAGAATGTCTTCATCGGGGAAAGACCCAAACGTGATTCATTTGGTTAAACGGATATTATTTGTCATCGCTCTCGCCATTATTTTTATGACCACACTTTCGATGATCAATGTGCCAATTACCGCGTTTGCCTTTCTGTCTGGTGCCATCGCTATCGGCTTCGGTTTTGGTGCGCAAAACATCATTAACAACTTCATAAGTGGCTGGATTTTGATTGGTGAAAAGCCAATTCGAATTGGGGACTTTTTAGAGGTTGAGGGCGCCAAAGGCACTGTCGAGCAAATAAATACACGTTCAACGAGAATCAGACGAACCGATGGTGTTCATATGCTCATACCCAACAGTCAGTTGATTGAGAACGTGGTGATCAACTGGACGTTATGCGACAGATTAGTTCGTGGCTCGGTCGTCGTCGGCGCCGCGTATGGGAGCGATGTCAAACAGGTTGCTGCCTTAATGGCGGAAGTGACTTCGCAGCAAGCGCAAGTTCTGAGTTCGCCAGCGCCAGATGTGTTTTTTCAAGACTTTGGTGACAATGCTTTGATCTTCGAATCTTATTTTTGGATTAACTCAACGGTTGAGGGCGGTATTCGCTCGGTCGCAAGTGCCATGCGTTTTGAAATCTACGAAGCTTTTGAAAAGCACGGCATTGAAATCGCGTTTCCACAACGAGATGTGCACATTGATGGGCAAATCAAGTTGTCTAGGGAGAGAAACGGATAGGGCGATAAGCGGTATTGGTGTTCTTATCTTGGTGTCGAGTAACCATAGCGAGGCGGTCACAACACGGATTCACCTCGCTAGAAACCAGTTTGAAGGCGTTATTGGTTGTCCCACATGACTTCGCATTCTTCTTTGATTGCTGATTTTAGCAACTCAATCAGTGGAAACGCTCTGCGTCCTAGGCTTACCGCGGGCTCTGCTTGTTCTTCCTCTTCGTCTACATCAGTAGGGAGGTTTTCTTCAGCTGCATTTTTCGCAGATAGAGCAGAAGTTAATCTTGATAGCGCGTCAGGAACATCTTGAGCGGAAATTGATCCCGGCACCGTGCCGCTGTGACCCATCATTTTGAGCATATCTAATGCAATATCACCA
Source organism: Vibrio sp. 1401 (assembly GCF_033340295.1). Classification (NCBI taxonomy): domain Bacteria; kingdom Pseudomonadati; phylum Pseudomonadota; class Gammaproteobacteria; order Vibrionales; family Vibrionaceae; genus Vibrio; species Vibrio sp. 1401. The sequence continues at coordinate 38,924 of NZ_JAWOWF010000011.1, read as the reverse complement.
AACATTGTGACGTTTGAGTGGCTTCGACAACGAAATGTTATGAGCATTTACCTGATCCTGTTTTATATGTTCGGTTTGAAACTAAATTGTAGCTGAAATCAGACACTAATTAATGTGATGAAGACTGTTGAGCGTTAAGGTTTTTATGAGTAACAACAAAAAACGGGCACGTACGTCTGCATGCCCGTTGAAATACATTACCTGATTGGTTGTTGATGATTTACAAGCTATACGGATCGCCCAGAGCTAATGCGACCCTAGAAGCAGGAGACTTTCCTAACGCACGGCAAATTTGCCAACCCGCTTCATTGATGACGCTAAGGTCAACGCCCGTTTCAATCCCAAGTTGCTCACACAGATAAAGTACATCTTCCGTTGCAACATTGCCACTGGCACCTTTCGCGTAAGGGCAGCCGCCCAAACCAGCAACCGCACTATCAATGGTGTTGATGCCCATTAACAAGGCTTGGTAAATATTGGCTAAAGCTTGTCCATAGGTGTCATGAAAATGTACCGCGAGCGCGTCTTTTGGCAGTAGCGTTAACAACGAATCCAGCATGGCGATAACGCGATTAGGCGTTGCTTTACCGACAGTATCACCGAGCGAAATCTCATAACATCCCATATCAAACAACGTATTGGCGACCTTGGTAGTTTGCTCTGGCTTGATTACTCCCTCATATGGACACACCATGGTACAAGACAAGTACCCGCGTACAGGAATGTTGTGCTGGTTCGCCAATTCGATAACGGGTTCAAATCGAGCGAGACTTTCGGTAATGCTGCAGTTGATGTTCTTCTGGCTGAACGTTTCTGAAGCGGAGCCAAACACCGCAATTCGCTTTACACCGCTTTCCAGCGCACGTTCTAACCCTGCGAGATTTGGTGTGAGCGCGCTATAAACCACGTCAGGCTTTTTTGAGATACCAGCAAACACCTGATCGGAATCGGCCATTTGAGGCACCCACCTTGGAGAGACGAAAGATCCCGCCTCAATATGCTTTAAGCCACTGCTGCTTAGTTGGTTAATCAAACGGATTTTATCAACCAGCGTCACTGCCGTTTCATTTTGCAGACCATCACGAGCGCCGACTTCGACGATATTAACCTTCGCTGGTAGCATATTCGCGCTCCTTATCTTCACTGACGTTATCCGATATCAAAGACAAATTCAGCAGTATGGAACCGTGCTGTACTTGGTCCCCGTGCTGATAAAACAATTCGTCGACTGTTGCTGCGACCGGAGCCGTGATGGTGTATTCCATTTTCATTGCTTCGAGTACCAAAAGCGGATCGCCCGCCGCCACTTCGTCACCTTTAGCCACCATAACTGCTGAAATTATGCCGTTGAGTGGTGCGGTTGGACTTAGTTCATCATCTACATCTTTTGCAGAGTCAAAGTTAGGTTGATGAGCGAACGTGCGCTGCTGACCAAGATAAAATAGTGTTGTTCTTTGTTCATCGCTAAGTGCATTAAAGGTGTAACGCACATTATCAATATCGACGATAAATTGGTTGTCACTTTCAAGCAGGATGACCTGATGCAGCTCCTCACCGCATCGGACAGTGAAGTGAGATCCTGTATCTTGCGATGATTGTTGCAAACGTACTTGATGGTTGGCATTGGCATCCGTGAAGTTAAATCGGTAAACGTTGTCAACCGACAGTCTAAAACCTCGTTTGGTTGGCGCGGGTAACGTTGAGCTGTCTGATTTTGAAATCAGATCATTCCAGCGAGCAACCGCCGCCAATGTAAGCCAGATTGAATCCGACACGTCTTGCTGCTCATTTATGCCTTGTTGATGTGTGACGAGGAAACCTGTATCAAGCTCAATCTCTGCAAAGGCTGGCTGCGAAATAATGCTGTGCAGATAACCAATGTTTGTCGTTACGCCACGTACGTGATATTGAGTTAACGCCTGCTTAAGCTGCTTTAGAGCGATATCACGAGTTTGCCCCCAGACGATCAGCTTGCTGATCATTGGATCGTAATATTCGCTGATGCTATCGCCTTGGGTAACACCGCTATCAACTCGTACGTACGCTAGGCGCACATTACTGTCTGATACGGGTTCTTTTAAGTAGTCAATGCGGCCAGTCGACGGCATAAAGTCATTGTCTGTATCTTCTGCGTAAATTCGCAGCTCAATTGAATGACCGTTGTGGGTGATTTCAGATTGCGAAATAGGTAAATGCTCGCCAGCTGCGACTTTGAATTGCCACTCCACCAAATCAACGCCGGTGATCAATTCAGTGACAGGGTGTTCAACTTGCAGACGGGTATTCATCTCCATGAAGTAGAATTGACCTCGGCTATCGAGTAAGAACTCCACCGTGCCAGCGCCAACATAGTCGATCGCTTGAGCGGCCTGAACCGCAGCTTCACCCATTTGTTTACGCAGTTCATCACTAAGACCGGGAGCTGGTGCTTCTTCGACTACTTTTTGGTGACGGCGTTGAATGGAGCAATCGCGATCAGAAAGATAGACACAGTTGCCATGTTGGTCAGCAAATACCTGAACTTCAACGTGGCGAGGCTGCAATATACATTTTTCGATTAGAAGCTGCTTATCGCCAAAGCTTGAAAGTGCTTCACGCTGCGCACCGTCGATGGCCAGAGGCATTTCGGCTGCGCTATTGACTACTCGCATGCCTTTACCGCCACCCCCTTGGGTTGCTTTAAGCATCACTGGGTAACCGATTTTTTCAGCTTCCGCTAATAAGTGCTCTACGCTGTTGTCTGTGCCGTGATAGCCGGGAACCAAGGGCACGTTCGCCTCAGACATGATGGCTTTGGCGTGCGACTTCGAACCCATTGCTTCAATTGCGCTGGTGGAAGGGCCAATAAAGGCGATGCCATTTTCGCTGCACGCTTTCGCCAGTTTCGGGTTCTCGGAAAGAAAACCATACCCAGGGTGGATAGCATCGGCTTGCCATTTTTTCGCAGCGCCGATAATCGCATCGATATCGAGATACGATTCACTCGCCGGAGCGGGGCCAATGAATTCAGCGAAATCCGCTTGTTTAACATGTAAGCTGCTGCGATCCGCTTCGGAATAGACGGCAACCGTCTCTATAGCCATGCTTTTTGCGGTTTTAATGATTCGGCAGGCAATTTCACCGCGGTTTGCGATCAGTATTCTTTTAAACATGATTCCTCCAATTGGCGGCGCGCTTTTCAAAAAATGCAGCTAGTCCTTCTTGTCCTTCGCTGGACACGCGAGCGGTTGCAATAGCTTGGCTGGTGTATTCAATTAATGAGTGATCGATAGGTTGATTGTCACAACGTAAGCAGAGTGCTTTTGCTGCCTGCATGGCTTGTGGACTGTTGTTAAGCAGGTGATCAATGGTGCGATTGACGGCTTCACGTGGTTGAGCGTCTATCTGATGAAGAATACTCATCGATAGTGCGGTTTCGGCATCAATCAGTTCCGCGGTTAAAAAGTAGCGTCGGCTCTGTCTTTGTCCAATCGCTCGGATTACGTAAGGTCCGATGGTGGCGGGTAACAAACCGAGCTTCACTTCACTCAAACAGAAGCGGCTTTCAGGTGTACCAATAGCGATATCGCAGCAGCAGATAAGCCCAAGCGCGCCGCCAAATGCAGCGCCGTGCACCATAGCAATGGTTGGTTTGCTAAAGGTATCCAGCGTATGCAAAAGTTTTGCTAGTTGCTGTGCATCTTGCAGGTTTTCACCCTCGGTTTTGGTTGCCATTGACTGCATCCAGCCCAGATCTGCTCCCGCAGAAAAGTGTTTTCCCTGTGCAGTAAACACCAGTGCACGGAGAGAGTCGTCCTTTTCGAGCTGTTCTAGTGTCTCAATTAGTGAGGCAATCAATGCGTCATTAAACGCGTTGTGTTTTTCTGGTCGATTGAGGCTCAACCAAGCAACGCCATTGCTGTCTTTTTCAAGCAGTAGTCCGGTCATGTGACTTCCTTTGTCTGACATTTCAGTCTCTATTCCAATGCTCGCTAACCGTTACTTGTATAAACATCGGTGTTTGCGAGGAGTTAAGGTTTGCCTTGCATCCGACTACATACGGAAGATGCCAAATTTGCTGTCTGGTATCGGCGCATTAAGCGCAGCAGACAGAGCAATGCCGACAACATCACGGGTTTTTGCAGGATCAATAATGCCATCGTCCCACAGGCGAGCACTGGCGTAATACGCATGGCTTTGAGTCTGATATTGCTCCGCAATTGGACGTTTGAACGCTTCTTCTTCCTCCGCGCTCCAGCTTTCACCTTTGCGAGTTTTGATATCGCGGGTCACTTGCGCCATCACGCCAGCCGCTTGCTCTCCACCCATGACGGAGATGCGCGCGTTTGGCCACATCCACATCATGGTTGGATCATAAGCGCGGCCACACATGCCGTAGTTTCCTGCGCCATACGATCCACCAATAACCACGGTAAACTTCGGCACGTCTGCACACGCAACAGCAGTTACCATTTTCGCACCATGTTTGGCGATGCCTTCGGCTTCGTACTTCTGACCGACCATAAAGCCCGTGATGTTCTGCAAGAAGAGCAGAGGAATTTTGCGTTGTGCGCACAGCTCAATAAAATGCGCGCCTTTTTGTGCTGATTCCGAAAATAGAATGCCGTTGTTAGCGACAATGCCAATCGGCATACCGTGAATATGGGCAAAGCCACAGACCAAGGTTTCGCCGAACAAGGCTTTAAATTCATCGAACTGGGAATCATCAACAATTCGGGCAATGACCTCTTTAACATCAAACGGCTTTTTAAGATCGGTTCCGACGATGCCGTACAGCTCTTGGGCAGGAAAACGTGGTTCCTGAGGTGCTTTTTGCTTGAGTTGAACGGGTTTCAAGTGGTTGATTTGTGAAACCGCTTGTCTTGCCAACTCTAACGCGTGGTGATCATTTTCTGCGTAATAGTCCGCCACACCAGAGGTGCGACAGTGAACGTCTGCGCCACCAAGATCTTCCGCGCTGACTTCTTCACCTGTCGCTGCTTTTACAAGAGGTGGACCTGCCAAGAAAATCGTACCTTGTTCTTTGACTATGATGGAAACATCACACATCGCAGGAACATAAGCGCCGCCAGCGGTACATAGCCCCATGACCACCGCAATTTGTGGAATGCCTTTGGCCGACATACGGGCTTGGTTGTAGAAAATACGGCCAAAATGGTCTTTATCTGGGAATACCTCATCTTGGCGGGGTAGGTTAGCGCCGCCAGAGTCGACTAAGTAAACACACGGCAGTTGGCATTTTTCTGCAATTTCTTGTGCTCTTAAGTGCTTTTTCACGGTGAGTGGGTAGTAACTGCCGCCTTTTACCGTCACGTCGTTCGCGACGATCATGCACTCATTGCCGTCAATTACACCCACACCGGCAACCACTCCAGCACATGGAACGTAATCTGGATACACATCCCAGCCAGCAAATTGACCAATTTCTAGAAAGGACGAACCAGGGTCGAGTAGGGCAAGAATGCGCTCACGTACCGGAAGTTTGCCTTTCTTCTGCTGATGCTCGCGGGCTTTCTCACCGCCACCATCTTCTATTTGGGCAGTCACGGTATAAAGTTGATCTACAAGTGACGCCATAGAGCGGTAGTTTTCCTGATACTGCTCTGAGTGGGTATTAATATTGGTCGTCAAACAAGCCATAAATAGCCGATCTCCATTCGGTAGACGGGTGACACCACCCGCCTTTATCTATGTTGAATAAGATTTAGGTTGAATAAGGAATTTATTTAGATTCAGAACGCCTAGGTATGTTGATTAGGCGCTTTCGTTAAACAATTCGCGACCAATAAGCATGCGGCGAATTTCTGAAGTGCCCGCACCGATTTCATACAGCTTGGCATCTCGCAACAAACGGCCCGTATCAAACTCGTTGATGTAGCCGTTACCGCCAAGTAGTTGAATCGCATCCAGTGCCATCTTGGTTGCCAGCTCTGCGCTGTAGAGGATCGCGCCAGCAGAATCTTTACGTGTGGTTTCACCGCGATCACAAGCGGCAGCGACGGCGTAAACATACGCTTTAGCGGCATTCATTTGTGTGTACATATCCGCGATTTTTGCTTGAACTAGCTGGAATTCACCGATGGATTTACCGAACTGTTTACGGTCGTGAATGTAAGGCACAACGATATCCATACACGCCTGCATGATGCCAAGTGGGCCGCCTGCAAGCACCACACGTTCGTAGTCGAGGCCGCTCATCAATACTTTCACGCCTTGGTTTTCTTCGCCGAGAATATTTTCCGCAGGGACTTCGCAGTTTTGGAAGACCAGCTCACACGTATTCGAGCCGCGCATACCCAACTTGTCGAGTTTTTGTGCTTGAGTAAATCCAGGGAATCCGCGTTCCACAATAAACGCCGTGATGCCTTTGGAGTGCTGGCTTGGGTCGGTTTTTGCGTAGACAACATAGGTGTGTGCATCAGGGCCGTTGGTGATCCACATTTTGTTGCCATTTAATAGGAAAATAGCGCCTTTACGTTCGGCTTTAAGCTGCATAGAGACCACATCAGAGCCGGCGCCGGGTTCACTCATAGCAAGGGCGCCGATATGTTCACCGGAGATGAGCTTAGGTAGGTATTTCTCTTTTTGCGCTTGTGTGCCGTTACGGTGGATTTGGTTGACGCAAAGGTTGGAGTGAGCGCCGTAACTTAACGCAACCGAAGCGGATGCTCGGCTGATTTCTTCCATAGCGATAACGTGGGCGAGATAGCCCATGCCTGCACCACCAAACTCTTCGCTGGTGGTCACACCTAAAAGACCCATGTCACCTAATTTGGACCAAAGATGGTTTGGAAAGTCGTTAGTTTGGTCGATAGATTGCGCTAGCGGCGCAATTTCTCTTGCAGCAAAACTATTGATTTGCTCGCGAAGCAAATCGGTATTTTCGTCATAAACAAAGTTCAGGGAAGAGTAGGTAGATTTCATTGCGTGTCCTTGCCTTTACGTCACCTACATCCCAGAGTTGAGGTGTTAGGTGACTTTTTCGCCTTTCATGGATCTCAGTGTGTTTTGGCATCGCAACTGCGCAGCATTTAACTCCATCATTACCGCTTGAATGTCGTTTGCTTGCTGTTGCAATGCTGCCTTCTTCTCTTCGATCAACCGAATCATATAGTTCAACTGCTCAGTACTTTGATCGGTATCGTAGAGTTCAAATAACTCTTTGATATCTGCAAGAGAAAAGCCCAATCGCTTACCTCGCAAAATCAGTTTTAGTCGAATTCGATCACGACCATTGTAGATTCGAGTGTTGCCTTTACGTTCTGGAGTTAGGAGACCTAAATCTTCGTAGAAGCGAATGCTTCGAGTAGTAATGTCGAACTCTTTCGCGAGCTCGCTGATCTTAAATGTGTTCATTCCTTAACCTTACGACTTTCGTATAACATTTACATGAATATACAATTCGTTAACGTTAAAGTAAACAAACAAAATCCACTCTTGAGCCTTGATATCACTCGCATTTACTCGAAATCAAAGAATCACTCGAACAAACAATAACCTCAAACTTGACGTTAACGTAAATGTTAGTATAGTTATGACGTAAACGTCAACAAAAGGTTAATGGAATGAAAAATGAAACATGGATTGTTGCCGCTAAGCGAACGCCTATCGGCTCTTTTCAAGGTGCATTAGCTTCAACAGATGTCACGGAACTCGGTGCGAGAGCCATTCAAGGGGCGCTAGCCGAAAGCCAACTCGATGTGCACAAAATAGACGAAGTGTTGATGGGGTGCGTTTTACCCGCCGGTGTGGGGCAAGCGCCTGCAAGACAAGCAAGTCTTAAAGCTGAAATGCCACAATCGATTGGTTGTACGACACTGAACAAAGTTTGTGGATCGGGTATGAAAACCGTCATGCTGGCATATGACCTTATTCAATCTGGCAATGCGCATGCTGTCATCGCTGGTGGCATGGAAAACATGTCGTCTTCTCCTTATCTATTAAAGAAAGCGCGTGATGGTTTCCGTTTAGGTCACGAGCAAGTGCTTGATCACATGTTTTATGACGGTTTGCAGGATGCCTACCAAGGCGAGCTGATGGGTGTCTTTGCAGAACAGACGGCGCAAAAGTATCAGTTCAGCCGTGAAAGTATGGATGCCTGGGCGCAGCAGTCGGTGACTCGTGCGCAGCAAGCAATCGAGCAAGGTTTGTTCAAAGAAGAGATCGTGCCTGTTAACGTAAAAAGTCGGCGCGGCGAAACCTTGGTTGTAGATGATGAGCAACCGAGCAAACTCGACGTCACTAAAATTCCTACCTTACGCCCTGCGTTTGCCAAAGATGGCGGCGTAACCGCAGCAAACTCTAGTTCCATTTCGGATGGTGCGTCGGCAATGATCTTAGTCGATAGTGAGTTTGGTCGTCAGGAAAACCTTCAGCCTCTAGCCAAAATTGTCGCGTACAGCTCGCATGCAAGACAGCCTGATGAGTTCACCATCGCACCAGTCTTCGCGATTGAATCGCTGCTGGAAAAAACGGGCTGGGACAAATCGGACGTGGACCTTTGGGAAATCAATGAAGCTTTTGCTGTTGTGACTCAATACGCGGTGAAAGCACTCGAACTGGACGAGAGCAAAGTGAACCCTCGCGGAGGGGCTTGTGCGCTGGGGCATCCAATAGGCGCAAGTGGCAATCGAATCCTTGTCACTTTGATTCATGCGCTAAAACAAACTGGTGGTAAGCGTGGCGTTGCATCGCTTTGTATTGGTGGTGGTGAGGCTACCGCTATCGCGATTGAAATCTGCTAAATCACTCTCAACAAAGTTTCACTTACATAACAGTAGTCAGTAACAAGCTGAAAAATACAAGGATGTCATCATGACAGAACAAGTAAAGCAGTATATCGGTGGTGAATTTGCCATCTCCGATTCAAAACAATGGCTAGATGTAACCAACCCGGCAACCAACGAAGTGATTGCACAAGTACCTTGTGCCACGGAGTCGGAAATGAATGCGGCGATTGCCAGCGCAACAGAAACGTTCAAACGCTGGAAAGAAGTTGCAGCGCCGGAGCGTGCTAGATTGATGTTGCGTTACCAACATCTGCTAAAAGAGCAACACGATGAGTTGGCGATACTGCTTTCAAGTGAGACAGGCAAAACCCTCGCGGATGCAAAGGGTGACATTTGGCGTGGGATTGAAGTCGTAGAACAAGCGGCGAACATTTGTAGCTCAATGATGGGCGAAACGGTGGAAAATGTCGCGACCAATATTGATGGTTACTCTTACATTCAACCGCTCGGTGTTTGTGCTGGCATCACACCCTTTAACTTCCCTGCGATGATCCCATTGTGGATGTTCCCGATGGCGATCGCTTGTGGCAACACCTTTATTCTAAAACCTTCGGAACAAGTTCCGCTGACTGCAATGAAATTGGCAGAGCTATTTGAACAAGCTGGTGCACCAAAAGGCGTATTGCAAGTTGTTCACGGGACCAAAGAGCAAGTCGACCGCATTCTGACTGAGCCAGTTGTTCGTGCGATCTCTTTTGTTGGCTCTGTGCCCGTTGGTGAGTACATCTACAAAACAGGTACAGACAACCTGAAACGCGTGCAGTCATTTGCAGGTGCTAAGAACCACATGGTCATCATGCCGGATGCAAACAAACAGCAAGTCATCAATAACCTAGTTGGCGCGTCAGTTGGTGCTGCGGGCCAACGCTGTATGGCTATTTCGGTTGCCGTATTTGTCGGCGAAACCAAAGAATGGATTCCAGAGCTTAAAGAGGCGTTAGCTCAGGTTCAGCCTGGCGCGTGGGATGATGAAACCGCTGGTTATGGTCCACTGATTAGCCCTCAAGCGAAGCAGCGAGTGGTGAATCTGATTAATGAAGGCAAAGCGTCAGGCGCGAATTGTGTTCTGGACGGGACAGATTGCCAAGTACCTGGCTTCCCGAACGGTAACTGGGTGGGGCCAACACTGTTTACTAACGTGACCACAGACATGTCGATTTATCAGGAAGAAATTTTCGGGCCTGTACTGTTAACTATGGAAGTGGATGACCTAGATGAAGCGATTGAACTGATCAATGCAAACCGCTTTGGTAATGGTACGTCTATTTTCACGGCGAACGGCGCTGCCGCGAGAAAGTATCAACACAATATCGAAGTAGGTAACGTAGGCATCAACGTGCCGATTCCAGTGCCATTGCCATTTTTCTCATTTACTGGGTGGAAAGGCAGCTTCTACGGCGACCTGCATGCTTACGGTAAACAAGCGGTTCGCTTCTACACCGAGACGAAAACTGTCACCGCGCGTTGGTTTGAAGATGACATTCCAAGCGGTCCAAACATGACCATTCAACTTAGCTAATTACTGGATTAGCGACACCTCTAGCCAAGCGCCACCGTTTAAGTGGGCTTGGCTCGGATACAAATGCAACGAATTAGACCTTAGGACTTCAAGATGGATTTTGAATTAAACGAAGATCAACTCGCGTTTGCCGAAGTAGCAAAGCAGTTTGCAGACCAAATGTTAGCGCCTCATGCGGCCGAGTGGGATGAAAACCATCATTTCCCTAAAGACGTACTGCGTCAAGCAGGTGAACTTGGTTTTCTGAGCATCTATACGCCGCCAGAGCATGGTGGCTTGGGGTTATCTCGTTTGGATGCGGCGATCATTTTCGAGCAGTTGGCTATGGGTTGTACCGCGACTACTGCGTTTATGACCATTCACAACATGGCGACGTGGATGATAACCAGCTTTGCCAAAGCCGAAGTGGCGCAGCAATTTAGCGCGGATCTAATTTCGGGTGAAAAGCTCGCTTCCTACTGTTTAACCGAACCTAATGCCGGCTCTGACGCCGCTTCTCTAACGACTAGCGCAGTGCGTGATGGCGATGAGTTTGTCCTCAATGGAGCAAAAGTGTTTATCTCGGGTGCGGGTGATACAGATGTTCTCGTCGTGATGGCGCGTTCGTGTGGTGAAGGAGCGGGTGGCGTTTCTGCATTCGTTGTTCCTGCTGATTGCGAAGGCATTAGCTACGGTAAAAAAGAAGCCAAAATGGGTTGGAACTGCCAGCCAACTCGCATGATTACCTTCGAAAATGTCCGCATTCCGGCTGACTATCTGTTGGGTGAAGAGGGAGAGGGCTTTAAGTTCGCCATGCTTGGCCTTGATGGTGGTCGAATCAATATCGCTACTTGTTCCGTCGGTACTGCGCAACAAGCACTGAACGAAGCCAAGCAATACATGAACGAACGCAAACAGTTCGGCCGTTCACTGGCGCAATTTCAAGCGTTGCAGTTCAAGCTTGCTGATATGGCGACTGAGCTGGTCGCTGCGCGTCAAATGGTGCGACTCGCTGCCGCTAAACTCGATGCCCAGCACGCAGAAAAAAGTGCGTACTGTGCCATGGCAAAACGCTTTGCTACTGATGTGGGCTTTAAAGTCTGCGATCAGGCGCTGCAAATTCACGGTGGCTATGGCTACATCAAAGAATATCCAGTCGAGCGCCATTTCCGAGACGTTCGTGTTCACCAAATCCTTGAAGGTACCAACGAAATCATGCGTCTGATCGTCGCAAGACGATTACTAACGGAAGGCGTTGAGCTGCTTTAGTCAGCGAGACACAGCCTTACCTAAAGAAATTAAAAAGGACTGAAAGATTATGACGGCACAAATCAAATTAGAGCGCGAAGCGCATATTGCCAAGCTCACGATTAGTAATCCGCCAGCGAACACTTGGACGCTTGAGTCTTTGAATCAGCTAAAAGAGTTGGCAATTGAACTTAGTAATGATCGCTCTATTTATGCGTTGGTTTTAACAGGCGAAGGCGAGAAATTCTTTTCTGCTGGAGCAGATCTTAATAACTTTGCATCGGGTGATAAATCACAAGCAGCAAACATGGCGTTCGCATTTGGTGAAGCGTTTGAAGCGCTTTCTGCATTCGATGGGGTTTCTATCTCAGCGATTAATGGCTATGCGATGGGCGGCGGTCTGGAAGTGGCGATGGCGTGTGACATTCGTATCGCAGAAGAACAAGTACAAATGGCACTTCCTGAAGCATCGGTAGGTTTGTTGCCGTGTGCGGGTGGGACGCAAAACCTGACCGCGTTGGTAGGTGAAGGTTGGGCGAAGCGTATGATTCTATGTGGCGAACGAGTGACGGCCGAGCGAGCGGAAAAAATTGGTTTAGTCGAAGAGGTGGTGGCGAAAGGTCAAGCACTCGAAGCGGCTATGGAACTAGCGCAGCGTGTTGCAGGTCAATCACCGAAATCTGTGTCAGCGTGCAAAACGCTCATTCAAGGTCGACGCAGCCAAACTCACGCGGCTGGATTGGTTTTGGAGCGTGAACTGTTTTTACAGCTGTTCAATACACAAGATCAGACTGAGGGTGTGAATGCGTTTTTGCAAAAGCGCAAGCCACAATGGACAAACAGCTAGCGGAGGCCAAATGACAGGTACAGTAAATGTTTCAAAACTTGAGTGCGCAGATGGCTCTGTTATTGGTGTGCTGGAGCTTGATAATCCAGCTGCTCTCAACGCGTTGAGTTACGTGATGATTGAGAAGTTGTACAAACAGCTTAATGAATGGCAAACGGACGACAGCGTCGTCGCGGTATTCTTGCATGCTCAAGGTGAAAAAGCGTTTTGTGCTGGCGGAGATATTCAAGCGATCTACCGTGCACTTGAAAACAAAGAGCAAGACTTTGATTCTGCGTTTTCAGCGATGGAAACCTTCTTTGACCTCGAATATCGCTGTGATCATCTTATTCATACTTATCCAAAACCGATCATCGCGTGGGGAGATGGTTATTTGATGGGCGGGGGAGTTGGCCTGTTTATGGGCGCAAGTCATCGCGTAGCAGAAACCACCACCCGCTTTGCAATGCCAGAGATTAAAATTGGCCTTTACCCAGATGTAGGCGCGACGTACTTCCTAAACCAGTTGCCAAAACATTTGGCTCTGTTCTTAAGTTTGACGGCTTGCCAAATTAGCGCAACAGATATGAAAGCGTTGGGGTTAAGCCAATGGATTGCACAGCCAGAAAACAAGCAAGTGCTGCTGGATCTGCTTGCATCGGTAAGTTGGAAAGGTGAAGCGAACATCAACGAAAAAATCGCTACTACGCTGCGTTCGGTACACGTGGACGAGCCAAGCGAAGGGATGTTGATGCCCTATGCGGAATTGATTGAGCAGTTATGTTCGGGTGACTTAGCGTCAATTGTTGACGCAATCAGCAGTGCTAACGTTGATAACAAGTGGTTCGTCAATGCGCAGAAGTCACTGAACTATGGCAGTCCGTTGTCGCTCAGTATCACTTATCAGCAGTTAACGCAGTATCAAAATCTCTCTTTGAAAGCGTGTTTTGATATGGAGTTTAACCTAACACTACGTTGTGGCTTAGAAGGTGATTTTAGAGAAGGGGTTCGTGCGCTGATTATTGATAAAACCAATCAACCGACTTGGCAACATCGCACGGTTTCTGACGTAACGCCACAAGTTTTGGAGCGCTTCTTCTCGCCAATTGACTCAGCAGAATACCCACTGACCGCATCGTCGGTAGCTATAGCGGCACTTTAGTACAAGGAAGAAATACGATATGGACAAAATTGCATTTATTGGCCTTGGTAACATGGGTGCGCCTATGGCTAAGAATCTACTCAAAGCGGGCTTGAATGTCGAAGTATTTGATTTGAACCCAAGCGCAGTTGAGGAGTTGACCGCATTGGGCGCTTCAAGTGCCGATTCCGTTCAGCAGGCAGTACAAGGTGTTGACGTGGTTGTCACTATGCTGCCAGCGAGCCAACACGTTCAAAGCGTTTATCTTGGTCAAGATGGCATCTTAGATAGCGTCGAATCAGGTACCTTGCTGATTGATTCTTCCACCATCGATCCGGTGACTGCTCGTTTGGTTGGCGAAAAAGCATCGCAACTTGGTATCAGTTTTGTTGATGCACCAGTATCTGGTGGCGTTGCGGGCGCAGCAGCAGGTACGTTAACTTTCATTGTTGGCGGCTCGCAAGAGAACTTTGTTCAAGCCAAAGCGGTGCTTAGCCACATGGGTAAAAACATCTTCCATGCGGGCGATGTTGGAGCTGGTCAGGTCGCGAAGATCTGCAATAACATGATGTTGGGCATTTTGATGAGCGGCACCTGTGAAGCACTAAATTTAGGGATGGAAAACGGACTCGATCCCAAAGTGCTTTCCGACATCATGTTGCAAAGTTCAGGGCGTAACTGGGCGCTAGAGCTTTATAACCCTTGTCCAGGTGTGATGGAAAATACGCCTGCAAGCAATGGTTATCAAGGCGGCTTTATGAGCCAGTTAATGGCTAAAGATCTGGGTCTTGCGATGGAAGCGGCGGTTGCCAGTCAAACATCAACGCCAATGGGCAGCTTGGCTCGTAATCTGTTTAATTTTCACAACGGTCAGGGCAACGGGCAAAAAGATTTTTCAAGCTTGTTTGAGTTCTACCAAAAGCAAAATCAGGCCTAAGGAGCGCTTATGGAGTTAGCAAATAAGGTCATTGCGATCACGGGGGCAGGGCAGGGGCTGGGTAAACAAATGGCACTGTCACTGGCGGAAAATGGCGTTCATCTTGCGCTTATCGACCTCAATTCAGATCAACTGGCTGAAACGAAAGCGGAATGTGAATCTCTCGGCGTTACCGCTCGTTTTTATGTGACGAACGTGACTGACGAACAGCAGGTGTGCACTGCTTTTGAGCAAATTGAGGCAGATTTCAAGCAGCTCAATGGCGTTATCAATAACGCAGGTATTATGCGTGATGGTATGTTCATTAAAGTCAAAGATGGTCAGGTTAACACGATGTCGCTGGAACAATTTCAGTCTGTTCTAGATGTGAATGTAACAGGCACTTTCCTGTGTGGCCGTGAAGCGAGCAAGGTAATGCTGAACACCGATAGCAAAGGGGTTCTGATCAACATATCCAGCGTTGCGCGTGCCGGGAATATTGGTCAAACCAACTATTCAGCATCTAAAGCGGCGGTAGCCACCATGGCAACGGTGTGGGCGAAAGAGTTAGGGCGTTTCGGAATTCGCTCAGTGGCGATTGCTCCGGGTGTCATCAAAACTGCCATGACAGACCAAATAAAACCTGAAGCGATGGAACGTTTAATCGGAATGATTCCGGTTGGACGTTTAGGTTTGGCGGATGAAATTTCATCGACCATAAAATACGTGTTAACCAACGAATTCGTGACCGGACGAGTGTTCGAAGTCGATGGCGGAATGCGAATGTAACCCCCTCTGCAACATAAAAAAGGGGAGCGAGTTTGATTGTCCGCTTCCTTCCACTTTCTCCTTTCTTTTATTGCTTCTATCTGAAAAATGTATTGGATGCATGGTCGACTGCTATCTCATCGAACGGTATAAAAATTGATTCTATTTCTAATGTGAATGGTTAGTTCTATATTGCTTGTCATGTAAATGTATTAACTCACAACTAAGACGATCTTTTGTCTCACTAACGAGATCGTTATTCTTGGTGTGTAAAAAACATTCTTATTGGTCATATTGTAACCGAAAACTATTTCGGCATCTAAAGATGGTGATTTATTATTCAGCGCAAAATACATGGGAATATGAGGCTGACTGAATAACCTTCAGTTGTCTTAATAATAAATAATCAGAATTCTCAATTACACTGAAGTAACTACCCATTAGGGAAGAGCAATAATGTCACTATTTCATTCGCTTAGGACGATGCCGCTATTATTGGGGTGTCTGTGTTTTTCTGTTCAGGCCTCCACAGAAAAGGTGGAACAGGAAGGTAAGTTTTTACAGTCGTTAGAAGGCATCGAAAATCAAATTTACGCATTACCTCAGAGTTCTTTAGCTTTGATTGAAGCGTTAGAAGAAGAGTCTTTACTACAAAACCAACCAACAGCGCTGTTGGTGCGTTACTGGCTTGCCAAGGCCACGGTTTTAGAGCTGCTAGGGCGCGTAGAAGAGAGTCAGAGTGTCGTTCAAAAAGGATTGGAGCTTGTACGTCCACAGAGCCATGAGTATCTCCTGTTTAAGTTGATTCAGATGCGAACTATGGTTGGAAAGAGCGATATCGATACCGCGCTTTCTGCGTTGGATAGCTTGTTGGAAACATCGCGTGAGAATGGTGATAAGCAACTTGAATCAGAAATCCTGTTGCTAAAAGGACGCTATTACGATGAGCAAGGTGAGTTTAAAAAATCCTATGCTGCACTTATGTCGTCCATGGATGCGGCTGAATCTTCAGGTGTTCACGGGCTGGTCGAACGTGCAGCACTAGAGCTAGGTGACGTACTTGTCAAAATTCAGGGTTACGACCGATCTGAGGCGCTTTTGGAACAAGCATATCGCTATTTTAGGGATAGGCGTATGTCGTTCAATGAGTTGTTGAGCGTTTTGACGATAGCGAAACTTCATAAAGCACAGTTCCAATACGAAGAGGCGATAGCGTCATATCAGCGAGCGTTAAAGCTGGCTCAAATTATCGGTGATGGACGCTTTAGATTTCGAGTTAACCTTGAACTTGCAGCTTTATATCGCGAGACGAAACAAGAAAAGAAGATGGTTAATCACTTGAAGCTGGCGGAGAATTTACAGTACAGAGAAACGTCTAGCGCGTATTTGGCAACATTTAAGTTGTTACAAGCCGAATATATGTTAGAGCAGCAGCAATTTGAAATACTTTTAGCGATGATCGCGCCAATGCTGCCGGAGATTATAGAGAGTCGATACGTCAAGCAACAGCAAATGGAGCTACTAAAAGTCGCCGCTATGGCCTATGCGGGAAGCAATGACTTTAAACTAGCATTCGAAACTTACGGTAACTATCACGATAAATTTATCCAATTTAGCAATCAAAGAGAAGTTGAAAATCTTGAGCGCCAGCAGACGTTATTTGAGTTGGAACGACTTGAATATGAGAACGAAGATCTCAACTGGAACAATGTTTTGCAGCGTATGGAGCTAGAAAATAACCGTCGTACTTTTTACTTATTGGGTGAAGCGCTACTTGCGCTCATCGGTGTTCTATTTTTGATGGCGGTAGTATTTCTCGTCGTCAATCGCTCGCGTTTGAGAATGCGTCGCCTCGCAAAGACAGACACATTGACGGGGTTGTTCAATCGCCGTTTTTTAGAGGACTGGTTCACTAAGCCAGTAGAAGTGAGGCGTGAGCGAAAAGAGAAACCGGTACCTCAATCTAAGCAAGAAAAAATACAACACTTTGTTTTTGAGCAAGTCGAGCAAGTTAAGTACGGTTATCTAGCTTTAAATAAATGGGTAGATAGCAAACTCGATAAACAGAAAATGGTGCCAAATAAACCACAATCGGGGCCAGTAACTTTAGCGTTAATCGATGTGGATTATTTCAAGCAGGTAAATGATACCTATGGGCATGTGTTTGGAGATACCGTACTAACGGGCGTTGCCAAAGTGTTGGAGGAAACTGTACGTGAAAACGACATTGTTGCTCGCTTTGGTGGTGAAGAGTTTGTTGTTGTTATGCCCAATACAGACCATGAAAACGCCCTTATTACTGCCGAACGTTTACGTAGCGCTTTATCCCTACATGGCTTTGTTACGGAACAGAAAGAAGAAGTGAGAGTGACCTGTAGTTTTGGAGTCGTTACCACTGAAGATAATGAGATGAGCTTTAAATCACTTTGCGATCAGGCCGATAAATTGCTTTATCAAGCGAAAGCGAACGGACGCAACTGCGTGAAAGGTCGCTCGCTAGCGTAACAGAAATCAAGAGTTCAGGCTCATCGCACGATGAATCTGAACTTATCCCTCCCATTTACTTTGATAGCCAAGTGACTTTGAGATCCTTGCTTCGAATATAAAACGCTGAATCTAACATCTTAAAGTCACTTGGCGATATTACTTAAAAATGGCTTAAGGATATCGAATCGCATATTCATGGCGTTCAACATAACCTCTCTTTTTGCCTCCTTCACCTTCAAAGTGCGAATGCCAGTTGTGTCTACAAAACTATAACAAACTAGTGTGTCTATTCTTTGTACAAATAAACCGTGTACAGGTGAAATGATTAGTGGTCGATATAAATTTTTTGTGGCACAGATTTTTGTTGTTCAAAAATCAACTCGTTCATCATCGTTTTAAAAATAGAGAAAGAGTTAAGTATTTGATTTTGTTTTTCTTGTTTGTTTGTTCTTAAACTGAAATCTAGTTATCCCGACAAGTTCTTACCGAGCGATTTTTCGTACACCCTCAACTTTTCATCCTTTTTTACTAACATTTTTCTTTAAAAATAATTTGAGTTCGAATTAATTTTCAGGCATTTTATATTTAACTAACCGTTCAATTAAAAATAACAGGGACGCAAAATGCCAAAGGTGGGGATGCCTGAAATCAGAAAACCGCAGCTTGTGAAAGCGACAATGTCAGTGATTGATAGAGTCGGTTTACACGCGGCGAGTATTTCGTTAATCAGCAAAGAAGCCGGTGTATCAACGGGGATTATCAACCACTATTTCGGTGGTAAGCACGGATTGCTGGAGGAAACGATGCGAGAAATCTTGCGTCAGCTTTCGTCCACTATCACACAGAAGTTACGTGAGCTGCCAAGTGATGCTCATCACCAAAGAATTAATGCAATCATTGACGGTAACTTTGTCGGCTATCAGGCAGAAAACCAAGTTGCTAAGACTTGGCTGGCGTTTTGGTCGTACTCAATGCATGACGAGCAGCTCAAGCGTTTACAGCGTGTCAACGAACGACGTCTATTGTCCCACCTAAGAAAAGAACTCAAAGCATTATTAAATGCAGAGCAGGCTGAATTGGTTGCTCATGGTATTGCATCACTTATTGATGGAATTTGGCTGCGCGGAACGCTCAACCCGCAAGGCATTGATGCAGAAAGAGCGAGAATCATCATCAACGATTATCTCGAAAAACAACTTACGTTTTATTCTGAAAAAATATAAAAGTTACAGGTCTTCAAAATGGAAATGAAAGCACACTATATCAATGGTGCGATGTACGACGGGTGTTCAGATGAACACTTCACCACTTACAATCCGGCGAATGGTGAGCCATTGGCCAACATTAAACAAGCGAACCAAGACGATCTTCAAGCAGCGATTGAATCGGCAAAAAAAGGTTTTGCTGCATGGTCGGCGATGACTGCGATTGAGCGCAGCCGTATTTTACACAAAGCCGTTGCCATTTTACGTGAGCGTAATGACGAGTTGGCTGCATTGGAAGTGGCAGATACTGGTAAGCCCATTCAAGAAGCTATCGCGGTTGATGTCACAACAGGTGCCGATGTTCTTGAGTACTACGCTGGCCTTGCTCCAAGTCTACAAGGTGAACAGCAGCCGCTCAGCGACGATCAGTTTTTCTATACACGTCGTGAGCCATTGGGCATTTGCGCGGGTATTGGCGCTTGGAATTATCCAATTCAAATTGCGATGTGGAAATCGGCGCCAGCACTGGCTGCGGGCAACGCAATGATCTTCAAGCCATCAGAAGAAACACCATTAACGGCGCTTAAGCTCGCCGAAATTTATTCAGAAGCGGGCATGCCAGATGGCGTATTTAATGTCGTGCAAGGGGATTACCGAGTAGGACAGATGCTAACGGCGCATCCTGATATCGCAAAAGTGTCATTCACGGGTGAGTCAGGCACCGGTAAAGTCGTCATGAGTGACAGCGCTAAGACACTAAAACAAGTAACGATGGAGCTTGGTGGTAAGTCTCCACTGATTATTTTTGATGATGCGAAGTTAAACGATGCCGTTTCTGCGGCCATGGTGGCGAACTTCTACACCCAAGGTGAGGTTTGTACGCACGGTACACGTGTATTTGTCCATGAAGGTATTTATGACGACTTTATCGCACAGCTTAAAGCCCGAACCGAGTTGTTAGTCGTCGGCGATCCGCTTGATGAGAACACGCAAATTGGCGCGCTAATCTCTAAAGATCATGAATCGAAAGTTCTAGGAGCGATTGAAGCCGCGAAAGCGAGTGGCGCGACGTTACTGACTGGCGGCTACAAAGTAACAGACAATGGCCTAGCTAATGGTAACTTTGTTGCTCCAACCGTATTTGTCGATTGCGATGATGACATGAGCCACGTTCAACAAGAAATCTTTGGCCCGGTAATGTCAGTTCTGAAATTCCGCGATGAGTCGGAAGTGATTGCGCGTGCAAATGGCACCGATTATGGCTTAGCGGCAGGTGTATTTACTCAAAACCTATCTCGTGCGCACCGTGTGATCCATCAAGTTCAAGCGGGTATTTGTTGGGTGAACACATGGGGTGACTCACCTGCAGAAATGCCAGTTGGCGGCTACAAGCAATCAGGTGTTGGCCGTGAAAACGGAGTCGAAACCCTTAAACATTACACACAAACGAAGAGTGTTCTGGTTCAGCTAAGCGACTTCGAAAGCCCTTACAAATGATACTACTCATAGTAGATAACTGACCACTTTAGCTTGTTAAAATGCTCGATAACTACGTTGTCAATTTTGATTGTAGGTTAACTACTTATCAAAATTTCCGCCTTGTTCTCAAGCATTTTTCCTACGCTAATTTCGTTCACTTATCTACGGTGATGAGTATTAACTCCTAGGAGAATAAAAATGCAACAACACTACGATTACATCATCGTCGGTGCGGGTTCGGCCGGCTGTGTGTTAGCGGATCGCTTAAGTGAAAGTGGTCAAAATTCGGTCCTATTACTCGAAGCGGGTGGGTCGGATAAAAGTATTTTTATCCAAATGCCAACAGCGCTTTCTTACCCGATGAACACTGAAAAATACGCGTGGCAGTTTGAGACGGTTGAAGAGCAAGGGTTGGATGGTCGCCAACTTCATTGTCCTCGCGGAAAAGTTCTGGGCGGTAGCTCATCTATCAACGGCATGGTTTACGTTCGCGGACACGCTTGTGACTTTGACCAGTGGGAAGAGGAAGGCGCGAAAGGCTGGAATTATCAGTCGTGTTTGCCTTATTTCCGTAAAGCAGAGTCTTGGATTGGTGGTGCTGATGAATATCGGGGTGATCACGGTCCAGTCGGCACATGTAACGGCAACGATATGAAGCTCAACCCGCTGTACCAAGCTTTTATTGATGCAGGCAAAGAAGCGGGCTACCCAGAAACAAAAGATTACAACGGTTATCAGCAAGAGGGCTTTGGCCCAATGCATATGACCGTCGACAAAGGCGTACGCGCTTCGACCTCTAATGCATACTTAAGCCGTGCTAAAAAACGCAAAAACTTCACCCTAATGAAGAGGGTGACGGTTCATCGAGTTTTATTAGAAGAAACTGGTGCAGAAGGAAAGAAAGCGGTAGGCGTTGAATTTGAAAAGTCAGGTTCAATTCAGCAATGTTTTGCGAATAATGAAGTGATTTCGAGTGCGGGTTCGGTTGGCTCCGTTCAGCTGTTGCAGCTTTCAGGCATTGGCCCTAAGGCAGTATTAGAAAAAGCGGGCATTGAGGTGAAACACTCGTTGGAGGGAGTAGGTAAAAACCTGCAAGATCACTTAGAAGTGTACTTCCAATATCACTGTAAACAACCTATCACGCTCAACAGCAAATTAGGTTTGGTGAGCAAGGGCTTGATTGGCACTGAGTGGATATTAACTCGCAAAGGCCTTGGTGCGACTAACCACTTTGAATCGTGTGCATTTATCCGCTCTCGAGAAGGGCTAAAGTGGCCAAATATTCAATATCACTTCTTGCCAGCGGCAATGCGTTATGACGGGCAAGCTGCTTTTGATGGTCATGGTTTCCAAGTGCACGTTGGACCTAACAAGCCAGAAAGTCGCGGGTCGGTCGAAGTTGTCTCTGCGAATCCGAATGATAAGCCGAAGATTGAGTTTAACTACATTTCCACTGAACAAGATAAGCAGGATTGGCGTGATTGTATTCGCCTTACTCGCGAGATCCTCAATCAGCCAGCCATGGATGAGTTTCGTGGGGATGAGATCCAACCCGGTCTGAACATCACAACGGATGAACAGATTGATGAATGGGTGAAGCAAAACGTCGAGAGTGCTTACCATCCATCTTGTACCTGCAAAATGGGCGCAGATAATGACCCATTAGCCGTCTTAAATGAGCGATGCCAAGTACGCGGTATTCAAGGCTTGCGTGTGGTGGACTCTTCTATTTTCCCAACCATTCCGAACGGTAATTTAAATGCGCCAACGATTATGGTGGCAGAACGCGCCGCGGATATGATTTTGGATAACGCCCTAGAAACGTCGAACAACGTACCAGTTTGGATTGCACCGGACTGGCAAGAGATGCAACGAATGCATCCGCCAAAAAGAGATCTCGATTCGATCTCATAAAATGAAAAAGTCAGTAATCATTACAAGGAATTCAACATGTCTAAGATGACAAAAATCTTCTCAACAATTGCACTAAGTACTTTAGCAACAGGCGCTTACGCCAACCAATGTGAAACGGTTCGTTTCGCAGATGTAGGTTGGACTGACATCACTGCGACCACTGCCGTTACATCAGAGTTACTTAAAGGGTTGGGGTACAAAACGAAGACTGATCTTCTGTCTGTGCCTGTAACTTACTCCTCTATGGCTAATGGCGATATCGACATTTTCTTAGGTAACTGGATGCCAACGATGGAAGGTGATATCGCGAAATACCGTGATGCAGGTACTGTTGAAACCGTACGCGCGAACCTCGTTGGCGCAAAGTACACGCTAGCTGTTCCAAAATACGTTTATGACGCAGGCGTAACCAACTTCGCTGACCTAGTAAAACATGCCGACAAATTTAAAGACCGCATTTACGGCATTGAACCAGGAAACGATGGCAACCGCTTAATTCAGTCAATGATTGATAGCAACGCATTCGGCCTAAAAGATTTCAGCCTAGTTGAGTCCAGTGAAGCTGGCATGGTGTCTCAAGTATCACGTGCCGCACGCCGCAATCAATGGATTGTGTACCTAGGTTGGGCGCCGCACCCAATGAATAGTAACGTTGAAATGGAATATCTAGCGGGTGGCGATGACTTCTTCGGTCCTAACTACGGCGGCGCGAACGTCTACACAAACGTACGTAAAAATTACCTCGCTGAGTGTCCAAATGTAGGTCAGCTAGTGAAAAATCTAGAGTTTAACCTAGAAATGGAAAATGAACTGATGGAAGCGATTCTTAACCAGAAACAAAAGCCATCAAAAGCAGCGCAAGCATGGTTGAATGCAAACCAAGAGCAAATTGAAGCGTGGCTAGAGGGCGTGAAAACGGTAGATGGCCAAGATGCGCTAACAGCTATTACAAACTACTTAAAAACAAACGCTTAATAAGCAGTATTTGAGCTCGTTTTTTTAAAGAAAGTGGGCAGAATTTTGCCCGCTTCATTAACACAAAGGTTTTATTTTGAATTTTATTACGGACAACAAACTACCGTTGGGCCAATGGATGGAAACTGGCGTCGATTGGTTAACCATCAATGCATCGGGTTTTTTCGATGCAATCTCTATTACACTTGAAACGATCATTCTTTTCGTGGTGGACATTTTTAAATGGATGCCACCTGCAGCGCCAATCATTATGACGGCGGCAATTGCTTGGTTCTTACATCGCAGCATTCCTCTTGTCGTATTTATCGTGTTGGCCTTACTCGCAATTCTCAACCTTGGTTACTGGCAAGAAATGCTGGAAACCTTTGTCCTTGTGTTTGCAGCGACAACGATTTCCGTATTAATTGGCGTGCCGTTGGGCATTATGGCGGCGCACCGTCCTTGGTTATACACCTTGTTGCGGCCAATACTCGATTTGATGCAGACCGTACCGACATTCGTTTACCTAATTCCAACCTTGGTTCTGTTTGGCTTAGGTATTGTCCCTGGTCTAATCTCGACCATCATTTTCGCTATCGCTGCGCCAATTCGATTGACGTACCTCGGCATTATTAAAGTGCCGGAGGAGCTACTTGAAGCGGGTAAAGCATTTGGTGCCAGCCGCATGAAGCTACTGTTTAAGGTGGAGTTACCTGCGGCATTGCCAAGTATTATGGCTGGCGTTACGCAGTGCATTATGTTGTCTCTGTCTATGGTGGTCATTGCGGCGCTTGTTGGTGCTGATGGACTTGGTAAACCAGTCGTACGCGCACTGAATACGGTAAACATCTCGCAAGGTTTTGAAGCTGGTTTAGCGATTGTACTCGTTGCCATCATTCTTGATCGCTTGTGTAAAGCACCAAACCAGAAGGAGGCATAATCATGGACGCTATTACTATTAAAAATCTTGATGTCGTTTTTGGTCAGCAACAAGCACAGGCGCTAGCACTACTAGATCAAGGGAAGTCTCGACAAGAAATCATTGATGAAACTGGCCAAGTGGTTGGGGTTGATAATGTTTCGCTGAACGTGAAACAGGGTGAGATCTGTGTCTTGATGGGGCTTTCAGGCTCGGGTAAATCAAGTTTGCTGCGAACGGTTAACGGATTGAACGATATTTCTCGTGGCTCTCTGAAAATTAAAGATGGCGACGATATGGTTGAGCTCTCTAACTGTGACGAACAGAAACTGCGCCACCTTCGTACGCACCGCGTGTCCATGGTGTTTCAGAAGTTTGCATTGATGCCTTGGTTAACGGTGTTAGACAATGTAGCGTTTGGTCTAGAGATGCAAGGCATTGGTAAAGCAGAGCGTCGTAAAAAGGCGCGTGAACAGCTCGAAATGGTCGGTTTATCTGAGTGGGAAACCAAATTCCCGCACGAGCTTTCTGGTGGTATGCAGCAGCGTGTTGGCCTAGCGCGAGCGTTTGCGATGGACACAGATATCTTGTTAATGGATGAACCGTTTTCAGCACTTGATCCATTGATTCGTGCTCAGCTTCAAGATGAATTGATTCTGCTTCAAGAAAAGCTAAATAAAACCATTCTTTTTGTAAGTCACGACTTGGATGAGGCGCTTAAAATCGGCAACAACATCGCCATTATGGAATCAGGAAAGCTGATTCAACATGGCAAGCCAGAACAGATCATTCTTGCTCCAGAAAACGATTATGTGGCGGACTTTGTTGCTCACACTAATCCATTAAATGTGCTGAAGGGACGTTCCTTAATGCGTGACGATTTGGTTCGCGAAGATACGCGTGTTCTGATTTGCCCTGATAAAGATATTTGGGTGATACAAGAGAGCAAGGGGTTAAGTTTAGCGGATAAAGGTAAATCGTTGATTCAATGGAAGAGCAATTCTTCGAACCTTGACGAAGTTAATGAAAACTCTCTGGTTCAGGTTAGCCCAGAAATCAGTATGCGAGAAGCGATTGAACTTAAACAGCGTAGCAATCAGCCTCTGCTTATGGTTGAAGATAATAAGCTGGTTGGTGTGTTAAGCGACAATGAGCTTTACGATGCATTGCTTGGTAATTTTAAGTCAGAGCAAGTTGCGTAAAGTTGACGCAGAACCAAGTAAAAAAGAGCCGCACATTAATGCGGCTCTTTTTAGTTTAAACAATGAGTTAAGTCGCTAAGCTAAGACAATGGTCGACTATAGAGTCGTAATTACGTCATCCATTGCAAGGCGCGCTTTTGGAAGACCATGATTATAATCTTCCCCATCTTTATGGTAGCCAATCGCTAGCGCAACTTCACAAATATGGCCCTCGAGCTCTTCTTTAAACTCTTCTCCAATCAGAGCCGGATCGACACCTTCCATCGGTGTTGAATCAATGCCTAGTCGTGCCAATGTGTGTAGTAGGTTGCCTAGTGCCAAATAGACTTGTGCTTTTGTCCAGTTTCCGTTGAAGCCATTTTCGTCCGTATTTGCATCGGCAAAAGCGTAAGCACCCATAAAGTTGTTGTACATCTCCGCTGGCAAGTGGCCAGATGTTACTTCTGCATCCACACGCTTCGCAAATTTCTCTTTAGTAAATTTAGGATCGTAAGCAAACAGAATCGTATGTGATGCGGCTTTCGCGTGTGGTTGGTTAAACTGATGCATATTTGCAAACGTATTGTGGAAACGTTGCTTCGCTTCATCACTTTCAATAACGATGAATTTCCATGGTTGTGAGTTGATAGAAGACGCCGACAAACGCAGTGCTTCTTTGATTATCGCCATGTCTTCTTGAGAAACGCGCTTGGTTTCATCATATTTTTTTGCAGTGTAACGGCTATTTAGATCGGTAATGATTTGATGGGACACGTTTATATCCTCTTTATGTGATGACAGATGAGGATGCACTAGCATCGACAACCATGCGTACCTCGAATATGGGTTCATGATAATGGATATTTTTTCATTGATAAGAGGGTGTTTATTTAAATCACTTTTTACTTTTTGTTGAAAATCGATGTGAGTTGATCGATTTGAAACTTAAATGTCCTTATTTGGAAGCTTTTATTTGATACTAAATTAAACTCATATTGAGGCGTAGGGGAAAGCAACATGAACGTGATTGAAGTTTTTAATGATAGCTATGAACGTTGTACTTCAGATCAGGAGTTTTTCGACTTGTTCTACAAAAATTTATGGTCGAAAAGTGCCAACTTTAGACAGAAGTTTGACGGTATAGACATGCACCAACAAGTGAGAATGCTTAGAGGGTCTATCGTATTTTTTATGATGGCAGATACCTCGACCGAAGCGCACAAAATGGTGGAAAAGTATGGGAAAAAGCATGCAAGTGCAGATATTGGTATAGAGCCGCAGGATTTTGATGTTTGGCTTGAGAGTTTGTTAGAAACGGTTCGACAGTGTGATTCCGGGTATGATGCCGATGTTGAAACCGCTTGGCGAACATGCTTTAAAACGGGCTTAGAAGTAATGAAACAAGAATGTGATAAAGAAGATGGGCACATCCTTAAAGCGAGTACTAAATAAGGAAGTAACGTGAGTGGTCGTTACTTCCTAGGGTCAGAACCTTACTTATCTTGTGTCTCTTTATTCTTTTTCACCGCTTCGGCGATATCACTGACAGCTTCGACAAGATTGATCGGCATTGGAAAAATAATAGTGGATGTTTTGTCTGTAGTGATTTCAGTGAGTGTCTGCATGTAACGTAATTGCAGTGCATTCGGTGCTTCGTTGAGCATTTGCGCTGCTTCTTTTAATTTATTTGAAGCCTCTAACTCACCAGTAGCGTGAATGATCTTCGCCCTACGGTTACGTTCTGCTTCTGCCTGACGGGCTAGGGCTCTGACCATGCTGTCATTTAAATCAACATGTTTGACTTCAACCGTAGCAATCTTGATTCCCCAGTCATCAGTCTGTTGATCGAGAATGGATTGTAAATCCTTATTGAGGCGTTCTCGCTCTGATAGCAATTCATCGAGTTCATGCTGACCCAATACCGAGCGCAGCGTGGTTTGTGCTAACTGGCTGGTGGCATCGCTGTAGCTTTCAATATTGTTAATCGCCATTTGAGGATCGACTACGCGAAAATAAACGACCGCGTTGACGCGCACAGAAACGTTATCTTTGGTAATCAAATCTTGTGTCGGCACATCCAAAACGACAGTACGTAAATCAACCCTCACCATTTGCTGAATAAATGGGATAAGGATGATCAAACCAGGTCCTTTGACTTCTTGAAATCGACCAAGAAAGAACACAACCCCACGTTCGTATTCTCTCAAAACCTTGAACATTTGGGTCGCTAGTGCGAACAGCAGCACCACGATCACCGCAACGGTATAGAGCATCATAAAGCGCCTCCTATTTATTTTGGCGGTCATCAGGCATCACAGTTAAGGTCAGCCCTTTAACATTAACAATGGTGACGTGATCACCTTGTTTGAATTGTTGATGGTCTTTGGCTTTAGCTCGCCATAACGCACCGTTGAGTTGAACGCGTCCTTCGCCATCGATAAAGTCATCGCTTACCACGGCGACCTTCCCAGGGTAAGTCTCTAAACCCGTCGTTACACGCCGGCGACGAATTTTGAGCAGCAGGCCGACGGTCAGCACGATTAGAGCCACGGAAAATATGGCAATACCAAAAATCAAAGGAAGGGCGATCTGGAATCCTGGTAACTCACTGTCCATGAGAAATATCGAACCGAGTACAAAGGCGACAACGCCGCCTAAGCCCAAAATACCAAAGCTCGGGCTGAATGCTTCCGCTATCATTAGTGCAATACCGAGTAACAGCAGACCAAGACCTGCGTAGTTGACGGGCATCATTTGTAGTGCGTACATGGCAAGAAGCAGACAAATCCCACCTAGCACACCGGGTAAGCCAATTCCTGGGTTGTAAAACTCAAGAAGTAAACCGTAGATGCCGATGAGCATTAGGATGTAGGCAACGTTTGGATTGGTGATAACGGCTAACATTTCTGCTCGCCAATCTGGCGTTCTTTCAACCCATGTTGGATTTTCAAGTGACAATGTCACAGTGCGATTGTTTACTTTAACAGTTTGCCCATCTATGGCTTTGACTAAGTCCTCTGGCGAATTGGCGATGTAATCGATCACGTTTAATTCTAATGCTTCTGTTGCATCCAAGCTCGCCGCCTCGCTTACTGCTTTCTCTGCCCATTCTGCATTTCGTCCATGAAGTTTTGCTAAGCCTTTAATGTAGGCTTTGGCATCGTTAATTACCTTTTTCTCCATTGCGGTTTTAGCGGGAACTTTCTCTGAGCTTTCGTTGGTTCCTTCTGGCGTTTCTTCCGCGTTTTGATCTTTGCCATCATCCGATGAAGGAGGTTGAGGCGCACCACCTAACGCGACGGGCGTTGCAGCTCCGAGGTTTGTCGCTTCAGCCATGGCGGCTACGTGACTAGCGAGCAAGATGTATGTTCCTGCACTGGCAGCTCTAGAACCAGATGGGCCGACCCAAGTTGCAATGGGAGTCGAGGAGGTGGTAATCGCGTGAATAATATCTCGCATTGCGCTATCTAAGCCGCCTGGTGTGTCCATCTCTAAGATCACTAAACTGACACCGTTTAGTTGAGCTTCTTCTATTTCACGAGATAAATAGTCGCTAGTAGCAGGCCCTATAGCGCCTTTGACAGGAACAATCCAAACGGTATTCGCCAGTGCTTGACTGGCAATCAAGAGTAAAGGTAAGAACCATATCCATAGTCGTTTCATGCAGTCCTCCTTGTGTGGTCACAGGGACTTTTTGAAATCCTAATTCAAGTATATCCAAATAACTTAGAGATGCTTGAGTATAGGTTCTAATGAATAAGTTCCCGAGGCTAATTAGGAGACTACTTTTTTATATATAAACGCTGTGTGAGATAGTAAACTAAAGCAAATTATTGGTAATTGTGATGTTTATGTTTATTGTTCAGCGTTTGATTAAGTTGGCCGTTATCTGTGCCGTATTCTTTACTATTTTCGATCTGATCTCCTATGGAGAGGTGACTTGGTTTCAACGGTTTTTGGCTTTTCTACACTAAACTCAGATTTCAATACGTTAGCTACTCATAAGGCGATAGGTTTCTTCCTATTCGCCTTATTACTCCCTCTTCAACCAAAGCCTTAAACAAAGCAATACTTAGCTCGTTTTTTCAACTTCCTGTCGGTGGAAAAAACGCCAAAATGCAACTAAATTCATATCAATGACAAGTTTAAGGTATGTAGTTGATGAGGCAATTCAGCGCAATCGCACTAGCTGTTGTAACACTCATTTTGAGCCAAACAACAACCGCAAGAAACGCGAAGATGTTAGGTGATATCTCCCTAGTTCAGCCCATACAGGGTGATCCTAATGTGGATATTAAGCTAGCGAGAATTGGCTGGCATCTCTTCCGCGATCCTCAATTATCGTCAAATGGTAATGTCAGCTGCGCGACATGCCACAATCTGCAAACCAATGGCGCTGAAAATACACCAGTCTCTACGGGGGTGAAAGGTGATGGAATTAGAAATTCTATAACAGTGTTTAATGCAGCGTTAAATTATCGTTTTTTATGGGATGGTACGGAAAACACCTTGATGGCTCAGATTGATGGTCCAATCCATAATCCAATGGAAATGGACTCAAACTGGCAAACAATAGAGCAATATGTAAAAGAGAGTGAACATTATCAAGCGCTATTTAATCGTGACGGTGAATTGCCGATTAACGTTCATAATATCAAGTCCGCTATTGTGGAGTTTGTTGAAGGGCTGCAGACGCCTGGCGCACCATTCGATGCTTACTTATTGGGTTACACGCATGTATTGAGTGAACAGCAAATCAGAGGTTGGAAAACATTTCAGACTTCAGGTTGTGTGCAGTGTCATCAGGGCAAAAATATCGGCGGAGCGATGATCCAAAGGTTCGCCTATTTCAAGGATAAGCCAGTAGTAGAGGACTCGGGCAGGCAACTCGTTACGATAGAAGATGAAGAGCGATTCTATTTTAGAGTAGCCAGTTTACGCAATGTCGCGCTAACGAGTCCTTATTTTCATAATGGGCAAGTCGATAAGTTATCCGACGCGATACAAATCATGGCTAAAACCCAGCTCGGTATAACGATGAACGATGAGAATGTCGCGGACATTGAAGCATTCTTGCAGTTGTTGACAGCACCTAGACCCATAATTTTAGAGGTGTTGGAAAATGAATAAATTCAAACTGATCAACTTTTGCTTTTTTATTGGGATACTGACGTGCTGCACACTGGCGTATATGTCGTATATGAATTCAAAAAACGCTCAAGAATTTCATGCAGGGCTAATGAATATCGGACATGAGTTGATTGAAGAGCGTGATGTTATCGTGAACCGATATGCCGTTGAAGATAGGAAAAACTATGAGTTAACAACATCTTTAGTAGAGATAGAAATCGCAGCACAGGCACTGTTGGAATCATCAAAGGCATCAGTTTGGTTTCCCGTGACACCCAATCGTATAAAAGTTAGGGATACGCTTGAACAGTTTAAGGAGCGAGTGCTTCAAACAACGTTGAAGCTTGATATGTTAATTGGTGTTCAGGTAGAAAATCGGTATGCATTACTCATGTTGTTCAATTTATATCAGCAAGATGTTTCTACCGAGCGCGGCCAATCATTGGGTGGCAGTCGTTATTTTGAATTTCTCAACCAGTTGCTTCTAACACAAACTGAAGTTGAGAGTGAAAAGGAAGCGAACTTCCTTAAACGGCTTCAAACGAGTGATAAAAGAATTGAATTGCTGACGAATGAACTGCTTGATCACACTTATATTGAGTTTGTCGAAAGCTCAGAGCATCGGTTACTCAATATTGCTCAAAGTGAGGCGCGTTTTACGTGGTTGTTTGTATTTATTGCGGTGATGTTTCTAGTTAGCGCGTTTGTTTATCAGTCACATCACCGAATGCATAACTTAAAACAGTTGAATCTTGAAATTGAAGAGGCGAGAAACAAAGCCGAGCGAGCGGCAAAAGCGAAATCAAATTTTCTCGCTGCAATGAGTCACGAACTAAGAACGCCGATGAATGGCGTACTAGGGCTTTCTCAAATGATTGCAGAACAGACCAAAGAGCCGACGACGAAAGAGCACATTAGGGTTATTCTTGACTCTGGCCAGCATCTGATGACTATCCTCAACGATATTTTGGATTTTTCTAAAGTTGAAGAAAACAAACTGGAATTTGAGCAAGCTAAGTTTAAGCTCGATCAAGTGCTTTCTCCGGTGTGTAGCGCAATAAAACCACTTGTTGATGAAAAAAATATCGAGCTAATCTTGGAAAACGAGGTTTCTGAATATACTGAATTTACTGGGGATTGTGCGCGTTTACGACAGATCTTATTTAATCTCGCCGGTAACGCGGTGAAGTTTACCAATGAAGGGCATGTGCTGGTTAGAACCGAGTTAGATGAATCGAATCAGTTGTTGGTCATGCGCGTGAGCGACACCGGTATTGGTATTGCGCCAGACAAGCACGAGCATATTTTTAACTCGTTTGAGCAAGCAGACTCATCAACGACTCGAAGGTTCGGCGGAACAGGGCTTGGGTTAGCCATCGTCAAAAAACTAACCGATTTGATGGGTGGCCATATTACTCTCAAGAGTATAGAAGGCGTTGGAAGTCAATTTATCGTTGAGTTGCCGATTCCTTGGGTAGAATCTGCTCCGAAAAAGCAGCAAGAAGCACCGAAACCTCGCGCAAAATCACACCATTTAAAGATACTACTTGCTGATGATAACCGTGTGAATGCCATTGTGGCAAAAGGGTTTTGCGAAAAGCTCGGGCATGAAGTGGATGTAGCAGAAAATGGGTTAATCGCGGTTAAAAAGGCGAAAGAGAACGAGTACGACCTGATCTTGATGGACAACCATATGCCCGAGATGAATGGTGTTGAGGCGACACGCGTTATCCGACAAGAGTTAGGTATCAAGACATTACTCTTTGCGTACACGGCAGACGTATTTCGTGAAGCTCACGATAGCTTTATTGAAGCAGGAGCAGACCATGTGCTTACAAAACCGCTACAGCATGAGAGCTTTTCAGACGCTCTCAAACAGTTTGCAGCCAGACTCGAACCGAAACGGAATCCGCCACTAACGAATGACAGCAATGTGCTTCAGTTGCAACGTAAGCCAATCGAGAACTTAAGGTTAACAGAGGAAGAACTCTCCCGTTCAGGCATGTTTACTTCTTTACGAGATGAGCCAGAAGCGCTTGACGAGCTGCTAAAAAGCATTATTGTCGATTTTGAGACATCTGTTGATGAGCTTATTGAATACTTTATGGCTGAAGACTTTGCTTCATTAGCGCTGACGTTGCACAAAACGAAAGGGATGGCACTGAACCTAAGTTTACCTATTTTGGCGAGCCAAACGGAGGCCCTGGAAACTCAACTTAAAGCCAACCAAAGTCCCGAGATTGAGCAGTTGCAGATGCTGATCAATCGGTTACAGGTCAACATCCATCAGTCTCATAGACTTTTGGATGATATACAGAAGAACAATGCCGATCCTCAACAGATTTTATAGTCCCTGTGAGTGCGATGCTTTCCTTAACTCATTTTGTTGTGGTTTACTGTGGCAAGGACGGATAGTGTTGATTCGTCGTCGGAAAATCAGGGAGTTAGAATGAGTAAGCATTCCGCTTTAATCAAATGGCATCGTAAAGCTGGGGAAGAGTTTAGTGATAATAAGTATAGTAGGGCACACATTTGGCAATTTGATGGAGGGTTGCAAGTCCCAGCATCTCCATCTCCCCACGTAGTACCATTACCACTATCCGTAGAAGAAAACGTTGATCCAGAAGAAGCGTTTGTCGCGGCACTTTCTAGTTGTCATATGCTCGTTTTCCTGTCTATTGCAGCAAAGCGGCGTTACGTTGTGGACAGTTACTTCGATGAAGCGGTAGGGGAGCTTGAAAAAGGCGAAAACGGAAAAGAGTGGGTATCAAAGGTAACGTTAAACCCTAAGATAACATTTTCAGGTGAAAAACAACCGACACCATCTCAATTAGAAAAACTGCACCACATGGCCCATGAGAATTGCTTTATCGCCAACTCCGTTAAAACAGAAGTGACAACGCTTATTGCGAATTAAGTGGAGCTCTTTATCAAAAAGCGCGGCCTATTGCGGAGTTATATTAAGCCAGCAGTCATCCTGCTGGCTCGTTCATCTAGACGACACCTTGCTCAATCATTGCATCAGCGACTTTTCTAAAGCCTGCAATGTTGGCGCCTAAAACTAAATTTCCAGGTTGGCCAAACTCTTTACTGGTTTCGTTTGCATTGATGAAAATATTTTTCATGATGGTTTGCAACTGACTATCCACTTGTTCAAACGTCCAGTTTTGCATGCTGGCGTTTTGCGCCATTTCAAGTTGACTGGTTGCAACGCCGCCTGCATTGGCTGCTTTGGCAGGCCCATAAGCTATGTCTGAGTCCACGATAATATTGGCAGCATCACGGGTGGTTGGCATGTTCGCCCCTTCACTAATCAAAATACATCCGTTTTCGATAAGAGCCAGTGCGTCGTCTGACGTTAGTTCATTTTGAGTCGCACAAGGGAAGGCAGCATCAGCCTGATATCGCCAAACAGCATGTCCTTCATTAGGATAGTCGCCCTCTGGTGTGTATTCTGCTTCAGGGTAAGTTTCTAAATATTCTTCTAAGCTTGCTCTTTTCACTTCTTTCAGTTGTTTTAGGAGCTTAAGATCAATACCGTGCTCATGATAGATCGTACCTCGAGAGTCGCTGCATGTAACTGGCGTTGCTCCCATATGGTACAGTTTTTCAATGGCGTAGATAGCCACGTTGCCAGCACCAGAAACGAGACAAGTTTTCCCTTTCAATGAATCGTTGCGGTCGTTGAGCATGCATTCTGCAAAATAGACGGCGCCATATCCTGTCGCTTCTTTTCTGGCGAGTGAGCCACCCCAAAGAAGACTCTTGCCTGTGAGCACACCTTCGTAGCGTCCCGTCAATCGTTTGTATTGACCAAACATATAGCCAATTTCGCGCGCCCCGACGCCGATATCGCCTGCGGGTACATCGGTGGCAGGACCGATATGACGGTACAACTCGTTCATAAATGATTGGCAAAATCGCATGATCTCGCCGTCGGATTTTCCTTTAGGATCGAAGTTTGAACCGCCT
This sequence comes from Vibrio sp. 1401, assembly GCF_033340295.1. Taxonomy (NCBI): domain Bacteria; kingdom Pseudomonadati; phylum Pseudomonadota; class Gammaproteobacteria; order Vibrionales; family Vibrionaceae; genus Vibrio; species Vibrio sp. 1401. The sequence goes on along the minus strand of NZ_JAWOWF010000011.1, from coordinate 4,497 downwards.
TTGCCGCCACCGATAGGAAGGCCAGTCAGTGCGTTTTTAAAGATTTGCTCAAAGCCGAGAAATTTTATGATGCTCGCATTGACTGAGTGATGGAATCTCAATCCTCCTTTGTACGGCCCCAAAGCAGAGTTGAATTCAACTCGATAACCTTTGTTTACTTGTACATTTCCAGCATCATCAACCCAAGGAACTCGAAACATGATTTGACGTTCTGGCTCGACGATCCTCTGGATAATCGCTTGTTCCTTATATTTATTATTGCCTTCTATTACCGGCGCGAGAGAAGTTAATACTTCTTCTACCGCTTGGTAAAATTCTTTTTGCGCAGGGCTACTGTGTTGCAACGCAACAATAGTATCGTGTATGTATGACATAGGTTTCTTCCTTGATGTGAATAAGCAATCAGTTTATATGAATGTATTTCCATTAAATAGTGATTTTAACCAAGATTCAATGGTTGTAGTGGTATTTCCTGCGGATGAGAATGTGCAGCTTCTAACCCGGGCAGTGTTGGTTGAGATAGGTAGGGCGAGCTAAGTAAGCGGGTGGTTGAGTGATCAGTTTCACATATAACAAGCAGAAATCACTTTAGTCGATGTTGTTGTGCAGTTACGCAAATTGTTTATGTTAACGTCATGTTAAAGTTTGTGTGTGTGATAACTTGTGAAAAGACAACTATATGGATGAGCTTAAGGTTCTGAACTCGTTTATTCAGCAGAATGGTCTACCAGCGTTTGGCCACCTTGATGGAATTCCAACATCGTTACAGCTAGATAAATTTACCTACCTTGATGAGATGGATAAGCCAGTGTCTAAGTGGCGCCGTTACCGCGATTATAAGCAGTTTCAGTTCGTCAATTTGGTCACACCTGATTACGTCATTGGAGTAGCGATTGCTGATATACGGTATTTAGCATCCGGCTTTTTCTACCTGTTTGATATTAAAAAGAATAAGTTGATTGAGCAACAATGGTTGAAACCTTTTAATATAGGTTATCAAACTCAGCCTTCCAGTTGGTGCAGTCTTGCCCATCTTGCTAACAAAAGAGTTCAGTTTTCTATTAAGGATGGTATTTGGCACGTCCACTTTGTGACAGAGTCAGTCAATGCGGATCTCTATTTACGTCCAGAAAATATGAGTTTGCCATTAATGTTGTGTACGCCAACAGGTTATGCGGGTTGGACATATACTCAGAAGCACAATGCGTTAGCAGTAGACGGTAACTTGTTCATATTAGGAAAAGAGCAAGATCTTTCAGAGGTGGCTGCTGGTTACGATTTTTCCGCTGGGTACATGCGGCGAGAAACAAGTTGGCGCTGGGCGAGTATCAATTGCTTTGAGGATGACAGGCGTCTGGGGTTGAATTTGGCAGCTGGCGTTAATGAAACTGGCTATTGCGAAAATGTATTGTGGATTAATGGTCAGCGTCACTTTTTGCAACCTGTGCAGTTTCAGTTTTCACGAAGTGATGAAGGGCAAAAGTGGCATATTACGTCTGAAGATAAACGAGTTAACTTACAGTTCACGCCTTTGAATCGACGCTCAGAGAAGAAAAATTTTTGGCTTCTCAAAAGTAACTTTCGTCAGTACATCGGTTATTTCTCTGGCTATCTTATCGATGGAAATGGCATCAAACATCAGTTAGAAGAAGTTATGGGTCTTACTGAAGATCACTATGCAAAATGGTAGAAACATAATGGATTGGACGCAGTTGATGGACCGCCCAGAATTACTTCTGATGATTCTGGCTCCAGTTTTCTTTTTCTGCATGCTTGCCGAATATTGGTTCGGACAAAGAAGGGGACGCTTGCCTGAAAGCGCGACGTATTACTTCCCTGAAGTAGCGTGTAATTTTGTTCTTGCGGGCTTACACCAAGCGACAGACATACTCACGGGTTTACTGATTGCTCAGTTGTATTTGTGGTGGTTTGATTGGCGTTTGTTTGATATCGAAATGAGCGTCTCAGCTTTTCTTTTACTTGTTGTCCTGCAAGATTTTTTCTATTACTGGTTTCATCGGGCTAGCCATCGTATTCGTTGGATGTGGGCCGCGCACGTTGTTCATCACAGTTCGGAAAGAATGAACTTCAGTACCGCCTTTCGTCAAAGTTTAATGTATCCGCTAGCGGGGATGTGGATTTTTTGGTTGCCCTTGGTGATTATTGGTTTTGAGCCAAAATGGGTTGTCTTCGTTGTGTTGTTTAATCTGGGCTTACAGTTTTTTGTTCACACCCAATCAATTCGTTCGCTCGGGCCACTAGAGTGGGTATTTAACACGCCGTCTCATCATCGCGTTCATCATGGTGTGAACCGTCAGTACATCGACAAAAATTATGCGGGTGTATTAATTATTTGGGATCGAATGTTCGGAACGTTTGAACCAGAGGTGGAAACGGTTCGGTATGGGGTTTCTAAACCTGTAAACAGCTTTAATCCCATCCGCGTGACGTTTGCAGAATGGAAAGACATGTTTTATGACGTAACTCGACCAAACTTATCATGGAAACAACGCTGCCGCCGTTTGTTCGCTCCGCCATCGGATTTTTATGAGTAAATTGAGATAAAGAGATTGGAGCGGGCAGCGGGAATCGAACCCGCATCATCAGCTTGGAAGGCTGAGGTAATAGCCATTATACGATGCCCGCGCATCGATAGGACTCAGTTAATATGCCACACTGGACGAAAAAGAAAAGTCTTTTCTCATCAAATGTTTGTCAGTTGCCTAAAAAAGTAGCGGACTGATGTTAAAGTGTTCATTGTCTCTGGTTTTTTGTGGCACTCGCGATTCCGCTACTAAGCCTAGGGGCTTCCAATTAGGTCGTAAACACCGAATTCTTAGGTGTTTAGGTGTTTAGATGTTGATGATATTCAAGATTTTCTGTGTAAAGGTTAATCTCGTTTATTGAACAGTCACGTTTCATGGTCAAGACTAGATATTGAAATGATTACTTTTTACTGTTGATGCGTATGTATAACACAGGGTAATTCTGCTGAAACAGTCAGCTTAACCAAAGGAGATTTAACATGATGAGAGGTTTGATATTAGGGTTGGTGGTGATGCTGGTATCTGCTTGTACTACCGTTACAACTGATGTAGATAAACAAGCCGACTTTTCAGCTTACAGAACGTTTGACTTCGGTGCTCAGGCGGAAGCTCCTACCAGTATTGATGGTCGACGTATTGAGCAAGGGCTTGCTGAACAGCTTGAGGGTAAGGGTTTAATTAAGGTAAATAGTGGCGGTGACCTTTACGTACATCATGATATCGTAGAAGAATCCGAGCTTGTTTCTTCAGGATCGTCGGTGAGCTTTGGCTATGGCTGGAATAGCTTTGGTGTGATCACTTCAAGCCCAGAAAGATATAAAGAACGTAAGTATGGGAAGTTGGTGGTTGAACTGGTTGATGCAAAGGCTAATCAAGTCGTTTGGAAAGGCGTTTCAAGTCGTAAACTGTCTGAGTCAATGAGCTCTGAGAAAAGAGAATCTCTCATCCAAGAAGAAATCGCGAAGATGTTTGAAAGCTACCCTTACGGTGAAAAATAATTAGTATTCTTAACGATTAAGAATACTAATTGCCAATAGTTACGCACAGGGTTAAAAGAACTTATTATTTTGGTTTTGGTTACCTTTGTGCGTACGATTCTGATTGCTTTACTCGGACTACTTTTCTGCTTGTTGGCTCCGAGCATGAGCCTGGCGCACTCACACCCAAATTTCCTTCCCTTTCATAACCAGAATATTGCTGTTGACGCTAAGTCGAAGCACTTTTCAGAATATCCTATCTCTCCAATACAACAAGACTATCCGAGTTTAAACAGCCGGAATGTATTGAGGGTTAGCCATGCTAAGGAAATGAGCTCGAACGACGATGTAGAACCCGAATGGTTTGAAATGCTTGATGTAGCATGGTGGGCGCATCGTTCGGCAATTTACTCGATGAAGCGGCTAAAACGCATCGGCAATGAGGCTTTAGGTTGTTGTATTGAAAGTATTTTTACTCACTTTAAATACAGAATCGGCGTGAGAAAAGAATCGAATTTTATATACCGCTTTATACATGCTCGCTAACACATTCCATGTTTTTGCAACTTTTGGTTAATTATGCTTAGGAGCGGTTTATGTTTGATTCGATAATTCAGGTCTTGAGTGCCTTTTGGCATCAAGATTTCACGGCGTTAATGGCGCCAGGCAGTGCAGGTTTAGTTTATTTTGTTGTTGCTGTGATTATTTTTTTGGAAAGTGGTTTTATTCCTGCTGCACCTTTCCCATGCGACAGTGTCGTCGTATTATCCGGTACGCTGGCGGCGGTTGGCGTCCTTGACCCAATTATGATCATGTTGGTGATAGCTGTTAGTGCGGGATTGGGAAGTTGGGCGGCTTATTTACAAGGCAAGTGGCTAAATCGCTTACCTAAGGTCCAAGGGGCTTTGTTGCGTAATTCGGACAGAAAACCAAGTCGTCCGAAATTGAATAATTATTAAACAATATACTGAGTT